>NZ_RZRW01000785.1:0-2112 GCF_003998745.1 Mesorhizobium sp. M7A.F.Ca.US.014.04.1.1
GGTACGGCCGGACGGCAATTATTCGCTCGCCATCGCCACCGCCAAAGGCAAGCTTGCCGGCGAAGTTGGGCTCGGTAGCCGCAAGGATATCCGCGATGCCGTCTCCGCCGCCCGCGGTGCCAAGGCCTGGCCGGAGGCGACCGCCTATAACAGGTCCCAGGTGCTCTATTATCTGGCCGAGAACCTTTCCGGCCGCGCCGGCGAGTTCGCCGCCCGTCTCACCGAATTGACCGGCGCCACGCCCAAGGCCGCGCGGGAAGAGGTAGAACAATCCATCGAGCGGCTGTTCCTCTATGCCGGTCTGGCCGACAAATTCGAGGGCCGCGTGCACCAACCGCCCGCGCGTGCCGTGACATTGGCGCTGCACGAGCCGGTCGGCGTCGTCGGCATCGTCGCGCCGGATGCCTCGCCGCTGCTCGGCCTGATCTCGCTGATTGCACCCGCACTTGCGATGGGCAACACCGTGGTCGCAGTGCCGTCGGAGCGCTACCCGCTGCTGGCGACCGATCTTTACCAGGTCATCGAATATTCCGACATTCCCTCAGGCGCCATCAACATCGTCACCGGTCGCAGCGCCGAACTCGCCGGCGTGCTGGCCAAGCATGACGATGTCGACGGGCTTTGGGTGTTCGCCGATGCCGAGACCTGCGCCAAGGCGGAAGCCGAGTCCATCGGCAACCTCAAGCGCGTCTGGAGCGGCAATGGCCGCGGCATCGACTGGGCATCCGACCAAGCCGCCGGCGACGCCTTCCTACGCCGCGCCGTCGAGGTCAAGAATGTCTGGGTGCCTTACGGCGATTGATGGCCTGCCGGTACTGTTCAGATCGTGTTCGGGCTTGACGCCCGGACAGATGTTCTTTAACGAGAAAAAACATCTTTATCAGTGAACGGTCAACGGCGCAGGCTGCACGATCACGCGTGACTGGCACATGACGCCTTGGCCAGCCGCAGGTAGACCCGGACTATCCCAGCGGACGAGGAGAACAGCATGGCGGATCTGGCAGGCAAGGTCGTTGTCGTCACGGCAGCGGCGCAAGGGATCGGCAAGGCGAGCGCACTGGCCTTCGCAAAAGCCGGCGCCATCGTCTACGCCACCGACATCAACGAGACGCTGCTGGCGGAACTCGCCAAGACGCCAGGGATCAAGACCCGCAAGCTGGACGTGCTCAACGACGAAGCCGTCAACGCCGCCTTTGCCGAGATCGGTGTCGTCGACGTGCTGTTCAATTGCGCCGGTTTCGTCCATTCGGGCTCGATCCTGGAGATGAAGGACGGCGACCTCGATTTCGCGCTGAACCTCAATGTCCGCGCCATGATCCGCACCAGCCGGGCCGTGCTGCCCGGCATGCTGGAACGCGGCGACGGATCGATCATCAACATGGCCTCGCTGGCCAGTTCCACCAAGGGCGTGCCCAACCGCTTCGTCTATGGCCTGACCAAGGCCGCGGTCATCGGCCTGACCAAGGCGATAGCCGCCGACTATGTCGGCAAGGGCATACGCTGCAACGCCATCTGCCCCGGCACGGTCGAGAGCCCGTCGCTGCAGGACCGCATGCACGCGCAAGGCGACTATGATGCCGCCCGCGCCGCCTTCATCGCCCGCCAGCCGATGGGCCGGCTCGGCACGCCGGAGGAAATCGCCGATCTGGCCGTCTACCTGGCCGGCGCCACGTACACGTCCGGGCAGGCCTACAATATCGACGGCGGCTGGTCGATCTGACTGCGGAATCTTGCGTGGGCCGGACGATCTGGCCCGTTGCCGGCGTTCAACAGGGGATCGAACAGTCTGAAAATCCCGCGCGCCGGCTATCTTGTATGGCGATCGCGCTTGTCCGTAGTCAGGTCGGTGAGTACGGTCCGCCGGTTCCTTGAAGGAGCAATCGCCTTGGCGGAAAGTTTGCAAAAGGCCGCGAGGCCGCAATCAGGAGAAGGATTTAGATGAAACTGCTGCGCTATGGCGAGGTGGGAAGCGAACGTCCCGGCCTGCTCGATGCGGATGGAACGATCCGTGATCTCTCCGCTCACGTCACCGATATCGGCGGCAAGGCACTCGATCCGGCATCGCTGGCAGCACTCGCCAAGCTAGATCCGAAGTCGCTGCCGGCGGTTTCC
>NZ_RZRW01000786.1:0-2105 GCF_003998745.1 Mesorhizobium sp. M7A.F.Ca.US.014.04.1.1
CTGGCCGTCATTTCGGCCGTCGTCATCGGCGGCACCTCGCTGTTCGGCGGCATCGGCTCGGTCGGCGGCACGGTGGTGGGCGCGGCGCTGATCGGCGTGCTGCAGAACGGGCTGCAGTTCAACAACGTCTCGTCCTACACGCAAAGCATCGTCATCGGGCTCATCCTGATCCTGGCGGTGGCGTTTGATCGGTGGCTGAAGTCGAGGGTAAGAAGGTGAGGGGGACGGTTCTCCCTTCTCCCTCTGTTGGAGAAGGGGAGCCCCATTCCTTGCAAAACAATCATGCTTTGCTAGAAAGGTTTTGGCGGGTGGCATCGTGAGAGAACCTCATGTTTGCCGATATCATCAGACCGATCACCCTAGGTTTTTCGCTGCTGCGGCGGTTCTGGCCGCAGCTCATGGCACTCGTGCTGGCCGGCGTGATGGTCGGCGATCTCCTCATGCTGCTGGCGGCGAAGGTGGCGCTGGCCAATCACTTCGCCGGGTTGGCGATGCTGACGCTGGTGGCGCTGGCGCAGCTGGTGGTGACGGTGGCAATGTTCCACGTGCTGCGCCCCGGCCTGCCGCATGTGGTGGCCGCGCAGCGCGGCGCCGACAAGGCCGCAACCACCGAGACGCAAACGAAGCCGGGTGCCGAGGCTGACCGGCGCGGCTCGCGGCTGGTGCGGATGATCACCATCGCGCTTCTGCCGTTCTTCGCCTATTATGCCGCCTGGGGATTTCTGGGCGACGTCGTGCGGCAGTATTCGCGCGAAACACTCGACCAGGCCGATTTCGGCCAGAGCGCTGATGTGCTCGACGTGCTCGACTCGCGCTGGCTGCTGGTCTCCGTGGCGGTGTCCTGGCTGATCCGCCGGCTGGCCAAATTCATGCAGGCTAAGACAGGTGCGGAGTCGTTCTGGCAGATCGTGGTGGTGATCTGCGAGACCAACTGGATCTTCGTCGGTCTCTACGTGATCAGCCGATGGAAGGATTCGGCCCTGCAATGGCTGATGAGCCGCAATTTCTGGTCGGCCCTGCAGGCATCGGTGGACGGGCTGGCAAACCCGGTGCCGATGGCCTCGGCCGCACCCATGGTGCCGGTCGAGATCTCCTCGATCGCGCCGTCGACGGCTGCGATCAACCTGTTCTTCTTCATGCTCCTGCCGCTGATCTGGCTGGTGATGGCGGCGCTGATCTACGGCTATGATGTGCGCGACGATGCTGCCCTGATGCGCGTGCATGGCCGGCTGGAGCGTGCCGGCCGGCGCTATGCCGGCCTGCCGAAATTCCTGCGCGATTTCGTCGAGCATTTCATCGCCGGCTACCGCTCGCGCTATCTGCCGATCGCCAACGGCGTGCGGCTGACGGTCAGCGCCAGCCTGGTGCTGTTGTGCACGCTGGTGGTCGGCTACCGGTTGCTCGACTGGGGCGCGGCCTGGCTGTGGCTCGGCGCGACGCGGCTGATCGGTCCACACGAGCTCGATATCTGGCAGATTTTTTCGCATGCCGTGACGCTGCTCTTCGGCAGCCCGTTCCAGGATTCCTCCACCGGCATCCTGATCGAGCCGCTGCGCATATGCTTTCTCGCCGCCGTGCTGGAGACGGCGTTTTCGATGGCGAAGCGGGCGGGGAAATGAGCTTTCTTTACGGGGAGAAGGATGCTGTCACTTCGGCGGCCGCTGAAAACGCAGGAACCAGGGGCGCTCGCTGCCCAGGCCAATGGCTGGGCGGATGGTCTCGATGGCATCCTCGGGCACGATGAAGGTCTCGCCGACGCTGATGATTTCGCCCTTTTTGGCGCCGGAGAAGATCGCCGAGGTGCAGTTCATCACGCCGTCCGGCAGGCTGACGCCGGAGATGAAGTCGGGCAGCCAGCGGCGGCCGGCGGCGTCGGTCAGCATCACCTTGCAGCCCAGCCACTGCTTTTGCAGATCGGGATCGCCGACCGTGACGGCGAAGGTGGCGATGACGGCCAAGGCATGCTCGGGCAAGCGGCCGGCCTTGCCGCCGCGCAAATCGGCCAGCCGCCATTCGCTGCCGCCGAACGGCGCGCCTTGGCCAAACTCGACATCCCTGGCGATGAGGTCCTCGCCATGCAGCCATTCACGGATGCTCTCATAGCT
>NZ_RZRW01000787.1:0-2104 GCF_003998745.1 Mesorhizobium sp. M7A.F.Ca.US.014.04.1.1
AGATGTAGGTGTGCGAGGTGCCGGCCGGCTGGCCGCTCTGCAGCAGGAACTTGATGATGGCGTTCATGTCGCCCGACTGGCGAGCAAGATCGGTCATCACCACAGCGCCATAGGTGCCGTCGACCAGCTTGTCGCAATCGGCCGCCTTTTCGCCGCCGCCGGTGGTGACCAGGAACACCTTGCCGTCGAGTTTGGCATCGCGGATCGCGGCGGACGCGCCGGTGGCGTCGCCATCCCAGAAATCGATGATCGAGCAGATATCCGGGTTCTGCTGCAGCATCGTCGTCGTCACGTTGCGCGAGGTCGTCGCATCCCAGTTGGAATCGGGCTTGGCCACCACCTTGAAGTCGGGATTCTTGTCCAGCACCTTCATGATGCCGGCATACTGATAGAGGCTGGAGGAGTTCGCCTGGTCACCCTGCACAAGGCCGATCTTCTTCGACGAGTTCGGGCCGCAGCCCTTGATCGCCGCTTCGGCCTCGAGCTGGCCAAGCCGGTCCCAGTCACTGCCGATAAAGGCGTCGGCCGGGAAGTTGGCGGGATTGTCGACCAGGATGACATAGGTGCCGGCGGCCTGTGCCTTCTTCATCAGCTTGGAATAGGAGTTGAGGTCCGGCGCGTGGATGATCAGCACATCCGGCCTGGTGTCCGAGGAGATGGCGTCCGTGATCGCCTGCGCGCCGGCATCGACGACCCAGTTCGGGTCGCGCGTCTCGAACACGCCGCCCCAGGCCTCGACTTCGGTCTTCAGATAGTGCGCCCAGCCCTGCGCCAGGTCGAAGCCCATTGCCAGCGGCACCAGCATGACGCGCTTGCCCTTGAGCGCCTGCGCGTACGCAGTCGGCCCCGGATCGTCGGCGGCGAAGGTTGGCGCCACGAAGGCGGTGACGGCGAGCGCCGTGGCGGCGGCCATGAGTGTCTTGATCAGTTTCATGTCGGATCCTTTTGCTTTGGTCGTTGTTATCAGCGGCCGGCCCCAACCGTCCGCCGCAGTTCAGGTCTAAATGTCGCCCTGCTGGGCGGTCTGCTCGTCACGTGGATTGATGATGCCGTCGACGATGATGGCGCCGAGCAGGATCGCTGCCTTGATCAGGTTCTGGTAGAGCAGCGGAATGTCGATGATGGTCATGGCGTTGAGCAGGATGCCGATCAGTGCCGCACCGACCAGCACGTTGCGCACCCCGCCGCGCCCGCCGGACAGGCCGATGCCGCCGATAACCGCCACCAGCACGATATCGTAGAGCAGCGTCGAATTGACGACGCGGGTATTGATCGAATGCAGGCTGGCCGCCGTCAGCAGGCCGGCGACCAGTGCGACGAAGGCGGAAAGCACATAGCGCAGCACCAGCATCGGCCGCACCGGCATGCCGATGTTGCGGGCGGCCACCGGATTATCGCCGGCGAAATAGATATAGCGGCCCCATTTGGTGTAGCGAAGGAACAGGAAGAACAGGAAGGCCAGCCCTGCGAAGACGAAAACCTCGATGGGAATGTCGAGGAAGCGCAGGCCGCCGAGCAACTCGACCCAATGGCCCTGCGGCACCGGCACGGCATCCTGCGTGATCAGTTGCGAGCGTACATAGCCGAAGACGAAGGAGCCTGTCGCCAGCGTCACGAAGATCGCCGGCACGTCGGCATAGGCGACGAGAAAACCATTGAGCAGGCCGATGGCCAGCACACCGGCCAGCACATAGGCGAAGGCAAGCCCGTCCGGCGTCCCCGAATTCAGCAGTTGCAGGTACCAGGCGACCGACATCGCCATGATCGCGACGGCAGAGAGGTCGATGCCGCGGCCGATGATGACCACGGCCATGCCGAGCGCAAGGATGCCCAGCACCGACACGGAGCGGACGATGGCGACGAGATTGTTGGGGTCGATGAAACCTGGCAGGCCTATAGCCGCTGCAACGAACAGCACCACGGCGATGGCAAAGACAATGCCTTCCTGGTTCAGGCTCCTGAAATTTGGCCAGCCGATGGTGTTCATGTCTGCGTTTGCCCCGATGGCAGCGCTGCCATCCCTGGGAAAGAACGCTAATCGGCCCAACGCCGGTTCGTCAAATGAATCCGCGCCCGGAACCCAGGCCGGCTGCGATATTTATCG
>NZ_RZRW01000788.1:0-2097 GCF_003998745.1 Mesorhizobium sp. M7A.F.Ca.US.014.04.1.1
GGATGAAGGGGCCGACCATCAGGCGGTTCGAGGAGGGCAATACGCGCCGTACCTTCAAACCGTCGGCAAAATCACGCATAGCAGGCTGCCTGAGTGGATCGATGCCGACGATGTCGCTTTGGCGGATGGTCATGAATCTCTGTCCTTTCGAATGCCTGGTCGACCACGTGCTCGAACGTGCTCCGATGGGGCGGTGTGGAAGACAGCCTGAATGGCTTTCAGGAGCGCGAATTTGGAGCTCTCGTGCTGCTGGCCGCCGGGGATGCCGGTTTCGCCGTAAGCCGAAGTCCCCCTCGACAGGGTTGCCGCAAGATCTTCGGCCATCTCGGGCCTGTCGAGCAGCAGCGGCGCGAAGCTCTCCTGGTCTATCTCGTAGACCTCGACGTGGGTCATTGCCCGCAATGTCGACGTCTCGCCAATACCGGCGAGCGGGCCGGTCTCGCCGAAGAAGTCGCCAGGCGCAAGCCGACCAACCTCCTGCATGCTAGCATTGCCTTGGCCATGTTGCCGAACGATCACGCCCTTCCGAACAATCATGAGGGATGGCAGCATCTCTCCTTGTTCTGCAATGACGTCGCCCTTGCGGTAGCTGCGAACCGAGATCGCCGCGGCAAGCGCCTCCTGCTCGGCATCCGTTAGGGCCGAGAAGATCGGTATGGCCTTGATCAAGTCGATCGCGGCGACGCCTTGGTAGGTCGCCGTCCCGTCGATTGGCGGGGGGGGCACCCCAACCGACCTTGAGTGGCGATAGACGAGATCGAAAATTTCGTTCCGAGCTGCAATCCGCTGATCAAGGCTGGCGACGCGAAATGACAGCTCGATCTCGATTGCCGCCGCATCCAGGCTTGTGATGGCTACCACGGGCGAGGGGTCCTGGAGGATCGAGGTGCAGCTCAGCAGGACCATGCGCATCGTGTCTACGATGATAGCCGGCGTCTTCGTCAGAGACATCTTTACCGTCACGGCAAGTCCATGGCTCTCGTCTGGGCCGCTAAGGTTTGTTACCCCGATTTTGGCGACAAGGCTGTTCGGAAGTGCGATGACGTTGTGGGCCGGGGTGAGGAGTTGGGTCGAGCGCCAATTGGTCTCGACGACGCGGCCCTCGGTTCCGTCGTTCAGAATGATCCAGTTTCCAAGCACATAAGGGCGGCCGAGGTTAAGCGCGATTCCCGAAAATACATCACCAAGCGTATTCTGGAGCGCCAGACCCAGCATGACGGCAAAGACGCCCGACGTGGCGATGAGCGTTCCGACCGGCACGGCAAAGACGAATGCGAGGATCGAAAGGAGCATTCCCGTGTAAACGACGCCGACCACGACATCCTGCAGGAGGCGTGCCTCGTGCGGCTTTCGCTCGAACACGACATAGATGCGGACAAACCCGATTAGCGCCCAAGCAAGATGTACCCACCACAGCAGCTTGACCAATCCGATGAGGATCGCTCCGCTGGTTGTCTCATCGCCTCGTGCGGGCTCGTACGGGACGACCCGCAGTTCAAGAACCATGATCGACATTGCAAGGAAAAAGACCAGTTGGACGATCAGCCTCGCATTGGCGAAGCGTGCCGGAACGAGGTTCCAAACGACAATTCCGGCGAGGCCGAGCGACACGATGTAGATTAGCGGTGAGTTCCACAAATTCATCGCCGGACCCAGATCGACCATGATCGCAATCCCTGTTTTTCAGCTAGCAGCGTGGTTCCTAGCGCGCGACATGAAGTTGTCTCGTCACCTAGACGCAACGGCTCGACCCAAAACGTGTTGCTATCGGCGACTTTCGAGGCCGGCTGGCGAGACACGATCATCGCCTCTTCTCATCAACGTCTGGTCTCCGGCCGCCGCGCTCGCGCCTTTGCCGCCGACCCCCTTGTTCTTCTCGAGCACCGCTTCGGTGATCGAGTTGGGCAGCCGCCGTGGCTTCTCGATCAAGCCCAGCACCGGCAGTGCGATCAGGAAGAAGGCGAAGTAGTAAAGCGTCGCCAACTGAGACATGACGACGTAGTTCCCTTCGGCCGGCCGCGAACCAAGCCAGCCGAGAAACAGGCCGTTGGTGACGAAGAGCCAAAAGAACACTCTGTACCAGGGCCTGTAAACGGC
>NZ_RZRW01000789.1:0-2090 GCF_003998745.1 Mesorhizobium sp. M7A.F.Ca.US.014.04.1.1
GTCGTTGGCGGATCAGATTCCAGCACCCCCGCTGGAATCTGATCCGCCAACGACAAGCACATGCGGTTCTCGTCTCATCGCCATCGGTCCGTCTTTTCGATCCATTCTCGCGTGCGCGCTTCGGGGTCGAAGCTCAACGTGATGTCCGTGACCACTGCGGCGCTGTTGGCGCCGGCCTCAAAGACGCCGTCGAGGCGGTCGGGGTTGAGGCCGCCGATGGCGACCAATGGGATCGGCGCCACCCGCCGCTTCCACTCGCTGATCCGCTCTAGCCCTTGCGGTGCCCACTTCATTTTCTTCAAAGTGGTGGGATAGATCGGACCGAGCGCGACATAGTCGGGCTCGGCAAACATGGCCGTTTCCAGCTCGACATGATCATGCGTGCTCAATCCGAGCCTGACGCCCGCTGCCCGTATCCTCGAGAGGTCGGCCGTTTGCAAATCCTCCTGGCCCAGATGCACGAAATCGCAGCCTTCCTCGATTGCCAGGCGCCAATAATCATTGATGATGAGCTGGCTTTTGTGTTGGACACACCAGGCCTTCGACTTGCGGATCTCCGCGCGCAGCCCGGTTTCATCCATGGTTTTGATGCGAAGCTGAATCAGCTTGACGCCGAGCGGCGCCAACCTTTCGATCCAGGCGGCGCTGTCGACGATCAGGTAGAAGGGATCGAGCTTCATGAAAAAACGGCCCTGCCGACCATCGGTGTCGATGGCACGGCGACGTCGCGCGGTTCGAGCATTCCCGAACTGAACGCCTCACGACCGGCGTCGACCGCCTTACCGAAAGCACGCGCCATGCCGACCGGATCTGCCGCCTTGGCGACCGCTGTGTTCAGGAGCACGGCGTCAAAGCCGAGTTCCATGACGGTGGCCGCGTGCGACGGCCGTCCGAGCCCCGCATCCACAATCAGCGGGACGCCAGGGAAATATCCGCGCATCGAGCGCAGCGCCGTCATGTTGACCGGTCCCAAGGCGGAACCGATCGGTGCGCACCACGGCATCAGGACCTTGCAGCCCGCTTCCAGCAGCCGCTCGGCGACAACGAGATCGTCGGTGGTATAGGGGAATACCGCAAAGCCGTCCTCGCACAGGATGCGGGCGGCTTCAACCAGACCGAACACATCCGGCTGTAGCGTGTCGTGATTGCCGATCACTTCGAGCTTGATCCAGTTGGTGCCGAAGACCTCGCGCGCCATTTTCGCGGTGGTGACGGCTTCCTTGACGGAGAGGCAGCCGGCGGTATTGGGCAGGGTTCTGGCGCCCAGCGAGCGGATCAACGACCAGAATTGTTCGCCGGCCCTACCGCCCGCCATCTCACGCCGCAACGAGACGGTCACCACCGACGTGCCCGATGCCTTGACTGCATCGGCAAGGAAGGCCGGCGAAGGATACTGAGCCGTGCCGAGAAGCAGGCGCGACGAAAGCTCGGTTCCATAAAGCTCCAACATGCTAGCCGCCCTGCATGGGCGAGAGGATTTCGATCCGGTCGCCGTCGCTCAACTGGAACTCCGCGCGGTTGGCTTTGTGCACGAGGTCGCTGTTGACGGCGGTGGCGAGCCAATCGCCCTCATAGTCGAGCGCGGCAAGCAACTCGGCCAGCGTGGTGGCGGCAATCTCACGCGCCTCGCCGTTGACCATCAGTTTCATGAGCATGCTCCTTGGTTCTGTCTTGACTGAAAACCAGGTCGGCAGCCTGGCGCGCCATGGCGGGGGCGAGGAGAAAACCGTGACGATAAAGACCGTTGATCGCGATGATCTCACCGTCTGTTTCGACGCGTGGCAAATTGTCGGGAAATGCCGGACGGACACCCACACCGGTTTCAACGATCTCGGCCTCACCAAAGGCCGGATGGAGGGCATGGGCGGCGCCCAGCAGCTCCATCATGGAACGCGCCGTCACCGGTCCGGCGCTCTGGCTTTCAATCATCGTCGCTCCGATCATGAAACGGTGATCGGTGCGCGGCACGGCATAAAGCGGAAAGCGTGGATGAAGCAAACGGACCGGCCGCGACAGCGAGACATCAGGCGTGCGAAGGATCAGCATTTCGCCGCGAACACCGCGCAGCCTGTCATCGGCCGCTGCCATTC
>NZ_RZRW01000079.1:0-14840 GCF_003998745.1 Mesorhizobium sp. M7A.F.Ca.US.014.04.1.1
AAACCATGCGCATGTTCAATTGCCTGAAACTCGGCACGAGCCTGCTTGGCGCCGGCATGCTTGCAACCATCGTCTCGGCACCCGCCCACGCCGAGGATGCGGCGAAAGTCGCCGCCATCGTCAAAGGCCTCGACAATCCATTCTTCCAGACCATGCAGAAGGGCATCGAGGAGCAGGCCAAGGCCAACGGCGTCAGTGTCAGCGTCCAGGCCGCCGCCAACATGGGTGACGCCACCGGCCAGGCCGACCGCCTGACCGCCATGGCCATGCAGGATTTCGATTGCTACCTGGTCAACCCGATCAGCGTCTCCAACCTCGTCCAGGCGCTGGTGCCGGTCGCCCAAAAGAAGAAGCCGATCGTCAACATCGACTCGACCATCGACCCCGAGCAGGCCAAGGCCGCCGGCTTTGCCGTCTCGACCTATATCGGCACCGACAACGTCGCCGCAGGCGTGCTGGCCGGCGAAGAGATGCTGAAGCTGGTGCCTAAGGGTTCCAAGGTCGCGCTGGTCGCCGGCATCGTCGGCGATGTCGGCTCCAACGCCCGCATCAAGGGCTTCAGGCAGGCCGTCGAAGGCAAGCTCGAAATCGTGGTGATGGTCAGCGCTGACTGGGATCGCGAAAAGGCGTTGACCGCCGCCACCGATATCCTCGCCGCCCATCCGGACCTCGCCGGCTTCTTCGCCGCCAACGACATCATGGCCCTTGGCGTCGAGCGCGCCGTGCGGACGTCGGGCAAGGACGTCAAGGTGATCGGCCTAGACGGCATTGTCGATGCGCTGAAGTCGATCGCATCAGGCGAACTCACCGCCACCGTCGCCCAATACCCCTATGTCGTCGGCGCCATGGGCGTCGAAGCCTGTGCGGTCGCGGCCAAGGGCAAGGAACTGCCGGCCAACGTGCCGGCACCTGTGCTGTTGATCAACAAGGACAATGCCGAAGCGTCGCTAAAGAATTTTCCGCGTCCCGGCGGCGACTATCCCGATCCCTTCCGCGAGATGCTGAAGTGAGCACACCTGCAGACAACGCGCCCGCCGCCCATTCGGCGGGTGCGGAGGAGAGCCGTCCCTCCCTGGCGGCTCTCCTCCTCGATCCCTCCTTCTGGGCCGACTGGGCATCCGTCGTCGGCCTGGTCGGCCTCGTCATCGTCTTCGGCATCGCCCAGCCGGTCTTTCTCAGCGTCGCCAATCTGCAGGCGCTGCTGCTGGCGGCTGCGATCCTGGTCGTGCTGTCGATCGGCCAGACCTTCGTCATCGCCACCTCGGGCATCGATCTGTCGTTGGCGGCAGCCGTCATGCTCGGCGCCATCATCCTCGGCCTCGTCAATGCCGCCGGCTACGGCATCTTCATCGCCTGCGTGCTCGCGGTTCTCGCCACCAGCGCGGTGGGCTTCCTCAACGGGCTGATCATCACGGCAGGCAAAATCCCCGATTTCGTGGTGACGCTCGGCACGCTGTCGGGCATCACTGGCCTTGGCCTCATCCTGTCGGGCGGTGAACCGACCATGGTCGGCTCGACCTTCCTGCTCAGGCTCGCTTCCGGCTCGTTCGGACCGTTCAGCTATCCCGTATGGGTGGCGATCGCAGCCGTCATCGTCGCCCATATCGCGCTCTACCACACGCGTTTCGGCGTGCATCTGCTTGCCACCGGGGGCCAGGCCGAAAGTGCCGGCGCGCTCGGCATCCGCACCAACCGGGTCAAGATCGCCGCCTATACGATTTCCGGTCTCTGCGCCGGTGTCGCGGCCATTCTCCTGGTCGCCCGCATCGGCTCGGCCGAACCGCAGATCAACACCAGCCTGCTCTTGAATTCGGTGGCGGCGGTGGTGCTGGGCGGCGTCAGCCTGTTCGGCGGCCGCGCCAGCATTCTTGGGCCCGCCATCGGCGCGCTGATGCTCACGGCACTCGTCAATGGCCTGACCTTGCTCAATGTGTCGGCTTTCTACCAACCGCTTGCCGTGGGAGCCATCGTGGTGCTGGCGGCGCTGATCATGCGGTATCAGAAATGAGCGCTCCCCATCACATCCCCGCCGCTGAGGCGATCATCGCCTGCGAAGGGCTGAGCAAGCATTTCGGCGGCATCCGCGCCTTCACCGACGTCGCCTTCCAGGCCCGCCGCGGCGAGGTCACCGCCGTGATCGGCGACAATGGCGCCGGCAAGTCGACGCTGGTCCGCAGCCTGGTCGGCGTGCATCAGCCCGACGCCGGCGATCTGTTCTTCGACGGCCGGGCGCGGCCCTTCGCCAATCCCGACGAGGCGCGCAAGGCCGGCATCGAGACCGTGCACCAGAACCTGGCGCTGATCGACGAACTGACGGTCGCGCAGAACCTGTTCCTCAACCGCGAGATCGTGCGCCGCATCGGTCCCTTCGCTTTCCTCGACCGCAAGGCGATGAAACGCGAGGCCCGTTCCATGCTGTCGCGCCTGTCGATCAACGTGCCGTCGATCAACCAGCGTGTGCGGCGCCTGTCGGGCGGCCAGCGGCAGGCGATCTCGATCTGCCGCGCTGTCGGCTCCGGCGCCAAGCTGGTGGTGATGGACGAACCGACGGCGGCGCTCGGCGTGCAGGAGACGGCCAATGTCGAGGCGCTGATCCGACGCCTGCGCGAGCAGTCGGTCTCAGTCATCCTGGTCAGCCACAATTTCGATCAGGTCCGCCGCCTGTCCGACCAGATCTGGGTGATGCGGGCGGGAAAGATGGCGGCGACCGTGCGCGCCTCGGAGACATCAGGCAACGAGCTCGTCGCGCTGGTCACCGGCGCGGCATAGTCCTGCAGCATCAGACCTGAAATCAAAGGGAGTTTGCCGGTGGCACCAATTCGTGTCGGACTTATAGGTCTTGGAGAGGTCGCCCAGTCGATCCATCTGCCGGTGCTGAGCGATCAGCGCGAGCGCTGGGTGATCGCGGGCGTGTACGACGTGTCGCCCAGCCTGGTGGCGCTGTGCACCTCGCAACACCTGACGGCAAGAACCTTCGAGACGGCCGAGGCGCTAATAGCGTCACCCGACATCGACGCGGTGTTCGTGCTGTCATCCGACGACACCCACAGCCGCTTCGTGCACGCGGCGATTGCTGCCAACAAACATATCCTGCTGGAAAAGCCTGCCTGTCTGACGGTGCGCGAGATCGACGATCTGCTGGCGCTGATGCCGAGTTACGACAAGACCCTGTTCGTCGGCTATATGCGCCGCTACGCGCCGGCCTATCTGGCCGCCAGGGACGAGCTGCCGGCCTTCGCCGACATCACCCATGTCCGCATCTTCGACCTGATCTCGGAGGGCCGGCATTTCCTCAAGAAGAGCCAGAACGTCCTCTATCCCAACGACATAGACCCGGCCCTGCTGGCGCGTGGCGCCAAGGAGCGCGACGCGCTGATCCGCGAAGTCGTCGGTGCCGACGCGCCGGCCGACCTGGTGCGCGCCTATCGCGGGCTGACGGCGCTTTCCTCGCACCACATTTCAGCGATGCGCGGGCTGATCGGCGAGCCGGCGCGCGTGCTGGCCGCGCACCGCACCAATGGCGGCGCCAACACATCGGTCACCTTCGACTATGGCCATTTCGCTTGTCTCTACGACGCGGTGGTCGACGATCTCGGCCTGTTCGACGCAATGATCGAGGTGCGCTCCAACACCAGGCGCGTGCGCATCATCTACGACACGCCCTACATCCGCAGCCTGCCGACGCGGCTGGAGGTCACCGATGCCGGCCCGCTCGGCCCGGTGACGAAAGCCTTCGGCCCTCTCTACGGCGATGCTTTCTCGAATGAACTCGAGATTTTCCACCGCCACATCGCCGAAGGAACAAAGCCGCTGACCGACCTCGCCGATTCCCGCCGCGACCTGGCGCTGATGGCCGAAATCATCGAGCGTATGAAGGAGAGCGGCCAGCGTTGAGGCGCTCCCTACTGCCCTACTGCCCTACTGCCCTACTGCCCTACTGCCCTACTGCCCTACTGCCCTACTGCCCTACTGCCCTACTGCCCTACTGCCTTATTTCCCGCAGTGATGATCGTTGATCTTGTTCAATGCATTCGCGTCGGGTCCAACGCGATGGTAGGAGCACGCGCCAGCCGCCGTCGTCACCAACTGCTGATCGTAGTAGTGCGGGCCGCCGAACAGGATATCGATGAGATCGCCTTCGGCGGGAACGTAGCGTTCGGAGTGGACCCGGCGGTCGTAATGCCGGTCGCCAGCCAAGGCCGGGGCGCAAAGACTCGCGCCCGTAGCAACCGCGAGAGCTAGGATCGCAACGCATTTCGTGGTCATCGGCACACCCTTCTGGCCATTCCGGAATCGCACCATACATCCAAAACCGCCAGCCGGACAAAAGTTCCGAGAAGACCGCGATAGGCTCTTGCCGAAGCCTGCGGCCTCGCTCATCCATGGTGCGTGGAAATGTGGGATCCGTGATGACCGACGCCAGCCTTCACCTCGTCGAAGCGACGATCGACCAACTGCGCCGCGCGCTCGATCACGGCACCGTCACCAGCGTCGAACTGGTCGGGGCGTATCTCAGGCGCATCGCGCATTTCGACCGGCACGGCATCAGCCTCAATGCCGTCCCAGTGCTCAACCCTGACATGTTTGAGCAGGCGGCGGCCTCCGACCAGCGGCGCCGCAACGGCGCCGTGCTCGGACCGCTCGACGGCATCCCCTACACCGCCAAGGACAGCTACAAGGTTGCAGGCCTGACGGTGGCCGCCGGCTCGCCGGCCTTCGAGCATCTCATTGCCAATGAGGATGCCTTCACCATAGCCCGGCTGCGCGCCGGCGGTGCGGTGCTGATCGGGCTGACCAACATGCCGCCAATGGCCAATGGCGGCATGCAGCGCGGCGTCTATGGCCGCGCCGAAAGTCCGTACAATGGCGATTATCTCACCGCCGCCTTCGCATCGGGTTCGTCCAATGGCTCCGGCACGGCGACAGCGGCCAGCTTCTGCGCCTTCGGGCTTGGCGAGGAAACCTGGTCGTCCGGCCGCGCGCCGGCCACCAACAATGCGCTGGTCGCCTACACGCCGTCGCGCGGCGTCATTTCTGTGCGCGGCAACTGGCCCCTGGTGCCGACCATGGATGTCGTCGTGCCGCATACGCGCAGCGTGGCCGACATGCTCGAACTGCTCGATGTGATCGTCGCCGACGATCCCGAGGCGCGAGGCGATTTCTGGCGCGCGCAGCCTTGGGTCAAGCTGCCGAAAAGCTCCGATGTGCGGCCGCCCCGTTATACCGATCTCGCACTGGCGGGGTCGTTGAAAGGCAAGCGCCTGGGCGTGCCCAGAATGTATATCGGCCGCGACAGCGAGGCCGATGCGCCGATCGAAACCCGCGCCTCGGTGCTTGCCCTGTGGGAGCAGGCAGCGGCCGATCTCAAGCGGCTTGGCGCCGAGGTGATCGAGGTCGATTTCCCCGTCGTCTCCAACTACGAGCGCGACCGCCCCGGGGCGCGCACCATGGTCGAGCGCGGGCTGGTGCCGCAGGACTTCGCCGAGCGCGAACTCTGGGATCTCAGCATCTGGGGCTGGGACGACTTTTTGCGCGCCAATGCCGACCCGGCCGTGCCCGATCTCGTCTCCGTCGACGGCCCAAAGATCTTCCCGCAGCCGCCCGGCACGCTGCCCGACCGCTATGAGGGCGGCTTCGATCTGAGAGAATATGTGGAACGGGCGCGGTCCGGCGTCACGCCGTTCGCAGACATTCCAACGCTGGAAGACGGACTGAAGGGCGTCGAAGCAACAAGGCGGATCGATTTCGAGGTCTGGCTGGACGGCCAAGACATCGACGCCGTGGTGCTGCCCGCCGCCGCCGATGTCGGACCGGCCGATGCAGACATCGACGAGGCGTCCGCCGTCCTTGCCTGGCGCAATGGCACCTGGGTCGCCAACGGCAATCTGGTCTGGCGCCATTTTGGCATCCCGACCGTCACCGTGCCGATGGGAACCATGGCCGATATCGGCATGCCGGTCGGCCTGACCTTCGCCGGCAAGGCCTATGACGACGAAAGGCTGCTGCGCATGGCCGGCGACTACGAACAGTCGACCCGGCGCCGCACCCTGCCCCCACGCACGCCGGAACTGACTGAAGATGTATTTTCCCGCCGGCCCACGCAAACCGGTAGCGGCAAGGCACCTCCGCTCGTCATTGCGCTTGCCGCCGAGACGCGCACGACCGGCGATCAGGACGAGATCACCATCACCCTCGACCTGCCGATCGACGCCGAGGCGGAACACGCCAGCGTCAAGGTGCATGTCAACGGCGAGCCTGTCGCCATCCAGCGAAGCGGAGCGCGCTGCTGTGGACAGGCATTGGTTCCGGCCGCAGAGCACCAGCGGTTCCACAGCGTCTGGCGTGGCTCGTATGGCTCGATCGTGACGGCTATTGTGCGGCTGGAGGATGGGCGCAGCGCCGGCGCCTATCTGTTTACGGGCGGGATTGGATGAACGCCAGCAGCTAGGAAGGCAGCGAAGTCAGCCATTCTTCCCAAAATTCCTGCTGCATATGGACGAAAACCGGAACCACGTCGACGCCATCATCAAATATGTCGACCAGATCGCTCTCTTGCGGAAATTGCCCCGTCTTCACCTTGCAGGCTATCAATCCGCGACTTTTCTCCATCACGGTATTTTCCGGATAAACATTGGCGCTTGCTCCGTAACAGAAGGGTAGCAGGCCATCGACTTCGAGTGCCTGACGGATTTGGAACAGAGCCTCGAAAAAGTCTTCCTCTTCTGCCTCGATCACCTTGTCCCGATAACTGCATTTCAGATTGCAGGCAGCGCCGTTCACGTGCAGCGTGAACACGGCTTGCTCGTCGTCACCAACGGAACCTGCTCCGATCAGAAAAACAGTACGCTGATGGTCCATCTCATCCCCCTCGCCATGTGACGGGATGGTAGTACGACAACGGCCGCTTTCCAGCATGGCAGGGATTGGGACGCGGCCGCACTCCCTGCCGTCGTCATCCGCTGGCCGGGCGTCCCGCCGCAAAGGCAAGGTCCCGCCGAATGACATCCCGCTTGTCTTGCGACAGACCGGCAAGCAGCTTTTCATCGAGGCAGCCTGCTCGGATGAGATGAGTGAAGACATAAAGGAGCTGCGAATAGCGGTAGTCGAACGTCCGATCGATATCCCGCCGCTGTTCACGCAAATAGGCTTCCAGCTCCCACATCTGGGAGGGAACCGTCACCGCACTGGCCTTGCTCTTGAATTCGGCCATCGTCTTTGCGAGGGCCGCCTCAAGAGCCTTATCGAAGGCGTGGCGGGCGAGCTTCTTTTCGGAAGCGGACCAACTGGAATCGTTCATTGGATATCTCCGTAGATTTCCTGTGAATTCCATCAGATTTTCACGAACTTCGCCTGCTTCTACCCCCGCGCCGCCCAAAGCAAACCCCGCTCCACTATCAGCGCCATTTCCGGCACCGCGAACTCATCCGCCGTGTGACCAAGGGAACTGTAGAAAACCTTCCCCGCCCCATAGCGCCGTTTCCAGACGACCGGCATGACGACGCCGCCTATCCCCGGAAAATGCGCGTCGGTGAAGGTGGTGGTCGCCAGCACCTCATTGCTTGGGTCGACATGCATGTAATATTGCTCCGACCGGTAGGCGAAATCGCTGATGCCTTTTGTGATCGGATCGTCCGGCCGGGTGATCGCGACAGTGTAGTCGATGATGTTGCCGGGATGCGCCACCCATTGGCCGCCGGTCATGAACTGATAGTCAGGCTCATTGCGGAAACTGTCGCCCATCGTGCCGTGGAAACCGCCGAGCCCGCTTCCCCCGCGAACCGCAAGCGTCAGGTTCTGCAACTCGGCCTTTTCGATCGTCGACATCGTGATGACAGGCACGATGAGATCGAAGGAAGCAAGCTCCGGACCGGCGAACATCGCCGTGCCCTCACCCAGCGTGACGTCGAAGCCGTTTCGCTCAAGCAAGGTGCGAACGAGCTTCGCGCTCTGCTCCGGCGTATGGCCCTCCCAGCCGCCCCAGGCGATCAAGGCCTTCTTTGGCATTGTGTACCTCCCTGGAAAACTCGGCCCTGATCGATCCGGCGTCAGCGCCAGCCCAGCGCTGGAGCGACATGGGTCAGGATCGCCTCGATGACATGCGCGTTGTAGTCGACGCCGAGCTGGTTTGGAACGGTGAGCAACAGCGTATCCGCCTCGGCGATCGCCTCGTCCTGCGCCAATTCCTTGATCAGCACATCCGGCTCGGCCGCGTAGCTGCGCCCGAAAATCGCCTTGGTGTTCTCCTCGATGAAGCCGATCTGGTCGCGGCTCTCATTGCCGCGGCCGAAATAGGCGCGGTCGCGATCGTCGACCAGCGCGAAGATGCTGCGGCTGACCGAGACGCGCGGCTCGCGCTTGTGGCCGGCTGCCTTCCAGGCCTCGCGATAGATGCGGATCTGCTCGGCCTGCTGGATGTGGAACGGCTTGCCACTCTCGTCGAATTTGAGCGTCGAGCTCTGCAGGTTCATGCCGAGCTTGGCTGCCCATTCCGACGTGGCGTTGGTAGCCGCACCCCACCAGATCCGCTCGCGCAAACCCTCCGAATGCGGCTCGAGGCGCAAGAGGCCGGGCGGGTTGGGGAACATTGGCCGTGGATTGGGCTGGGCGAACCCCTCGCCGCGCAGCGTCTCGAGGAAGACCTCGGCGTGGTGCCTTGCCATGTCGGCGTCGCTCTGCCCTTCCGGCGGCGCGTAGCCAAAATGGCGCCAGCCATCGATCACCTGCTCGGGCGAGCCACGGCTGATGCCGAGCTGCAGGCGCCCGCCGGCGATGATGTCGGCGGCACCGGCATCCTCGGCCATGTAGAGCGGGTTCTCGTAGCGCATGTCGATGACCGCGGTGCCGATCTCGATGCGGCTGGTCCTGGCGCCGACCGCCGCCAGCAGCGGGAACGGCGACGCGAGCTGGCGGGCGAAGTGATGCACGCGAAAATACGCGCCGTCCGCGCCCAGCTGCTCGGCGGCGACAGCCAGCTCTATGGATTGCAAAAGCGCGTCCGAAGCCGAGCGCACTTGCGATTGCGACGAGGGCGTCCAGTGCCCGAACGACAGGAACCCGATTTTCTTCATAATCATGCGATATAAGGATGCGCGTCAGGCTTCAATGCAAAAGAGATTTTTTGGCGCCCGGATCAAGGCTCATGCATCGCTATTCTCGAAGGCGCCAATGCCTTGTGCGATCAGGTTGGTCGCCATCACCAGCGAGACGATTGCCCCGGAATTGAAGACGACGACCCACCATTTTCCGCCGGTCAGGAAGCCATAGCCGTCGGCGACGGCCAGTCCCCAGTCGGCCGATGGCGGCTGAATGCCGAGGCCGAGAAAGCTCAGCGTCGCGATCGAGAAGAACGCGTAGCCCAGCCTTGTGACGAGTTCGATGAGGATCGTTTCCCTGATGTTGGGCAGGATCTCCAGGAACATGATGGCGAGCGGGCCTTCACCGCCAAGCCGCGCGGCGCTGACATAGTCGCGCTGCTTCTGCTCACGCACGGCGGCGCGAACGGTGCGCGCCACCAGCGGCGCGTAGGCGATGCCGATCACCAGGATGACGGTCAGGTTCGACGGGCCGATCGCCACCAGCGTCATGGTGACGAGAACGATGAACGGAAACGCCATCAGCGTATCGAGCAGCCGCGCGCCGATGGCATCAGTGAGGCCCTCGAAATAGCCGAGCACCAGGCCGATGATGCTGCCGGCGGCAACCCCGGCCAGCGTCGCCAGCGGCGCAACCAGCAGGATGTCGCGCGAACCGACGATGATGCGGGACAGCACATCGCGGCCGAGCTGATCGGTCCCGAACCAGTGCAGCGCATCGGGCGGCGTCAGCGTCGCCAGGAAATCCTCGGCATAGGGATCGTAGGGAACGAAGAGGTTGCCTGCTATGGCGCAAGCGACCCAGAACAAAAGCAGCAGCAATCCGACCACGACCGACGGCGGCAATCCGGCGAAAGCACTGCGAATCCGGCGCACTGCCGAAAAGCCCGCCACGGCGCGCTGCAGTGCGGGAAACTCGGCCAGATCCGTCATGGCGAGGTCCGGCGGCGTTGCCGCGGATCGAGCAGCGCCAGCAAGAGGTCGCCGGCCGCCGCCGACAGCACGAAGATGGCCGCCATCACCAATACGCCTGCCTCCAGCATCGGGAAATCACGGGCCTTGGCCGCGTTCAGGACCAGATTGCCAAGTCCCTGGATGCCGAACAACGCCTCGATCACCACCAGCCCACCCAGCATGTATCCGGTCTGCGTCGCCAGCACCGCGACGGTCGGCGTCAGCGCATTGCGCAGCACGTGCCGAAAGATGATCTCGCGCCGCTCGAGCCCTTTCAGGACGGCGGTGCGCGTGTAATCGGCGGCGATCGCCTCGATCACGCCTGCTCGCGTCATCCGGGCGATATAGCCGGAAAGGTTCAGCACCAGCGGCAGCGCCGGCAGGATCAGATAATAGCCATGCGTCCAGAAGCCCGCGCCATCGGGCGCAACTCCGGAGATCGGGAACCAGTTCAGCCACAGGCCGAAAACGATGAGCAGCATCAGGCCGGAAACGAAATCAGGCACAATGCCGAAGGAGACGCCCGCCATCACGATCAGCCGGTCGATGAGGCGGCCCGCATTGAGACCGGCGATGACGCCGGCACCAACGCCGAGCGGAACGAGGAAGAGCAAAATAATCCCGGCAAGCGCCGCGGAGCGCTTGAGGCTTTCCAGCACGAAGGGCGCCACCGGCCCGCGCATCGACAGCGAGGTGCCGAAGTCACCGGTGACCGCTTTGCTGAACCAGAGCCAATACTGGACGAGAACCGGCTGGTCGGCGCCTAGCCGCTTGTTCAGTTCCGCCACCGCTTGCGCGTCGGCAAAAGGCCCGAGCATGACACGGCCCACATCGCCGGGCAGGACCTGCCCGGCGAAGAACACCAGAATGCTGACCAGCCACAGGGTGAGGACAAGTGTGCCCACACGCGCTGACAGAATGCGACCGGTCAGCATGTCGCGATCATGCCTGGACGAAGGAAACGCGGTCGAGCAGGAGATGCGAAATCGCGGTGAAGCGTACGCCCTCGACCTTGGAGCTGACGATGCGGCTGTATTGCGAGAAGTAGCTGATGATCGCCGGCGTCTCGTCGAGCAGCAAGGTCTGGATCTTGCGGGCAACAAGGCGCTGTGCCTGCAGGTCGCGCGCCTTCGAGTAGTCAAGCAGCAGCGCGTCATAGGCCGGGTTGTTGAAATGTGCCGCGTTCCAAGCTCCCGAACTCTTTAGCGTGGCGTTGAGGAAGATGTCGGGCGTGCCGCGGTGGCCATAGTCGGTGATGCCGAGCACCGAATCCAGCCATGGCGAACTGCCAAACGTCGCCGAGCCGTAATAGGCGTCCTGCGGCAGGACATTGAGCTTGACGTCGATGCCGGCCTTATTGGCGAAGTTCTGGATGATGACCGCATAGTCGGGAATGTCATAGGCGCGTTCGGTGGTCAGCGTCACCTCGAAGCCGTTGGGCACGCCCGCCTCGCCAAGCAGCCGCTTGGCCTCGGCAATGTCCTGCTTGCGCTGCGGCACCGATGGATCGGCCGAGGGGAAGATCGGCGCGAACGGCGTGTCGTTGCCGACGATGGCGCGGCCCTTGAGCAGGCCCTTGACCACAGCCTCTCGGTCGATCGTGAGCGCCAGCGCGCGGCGGATGCGCTTGTCGGTAAACGGCGCCTGGTCGGTCCTGAGATGCACCTGGTCGTGCGAGCTCGCCTGCACGCTCAGCAGCTTGAAGTTGGGATTGCCCTCGATCGCCAGCTCCAGCCGCGTCGTGCTTGGGATCACGTCGAGCTGGCCGGCCTGCAAAGCCAGCACCTGTGCCTGCTCGTCGTCGAAGAACTTGATCTCGATCCGGTCGGGCAGCGCCTTGTCGCCCCAGTAATTCTCATTGCGCACGAAGCTGGCGCCTTGCTTGGGGCGGAAGGATTCGAGCTTGAACGGACCGGTGCCGTTGAAAGTCTTCTCGAAATCACCGGCATAGTCGGCAGGCAGGATGACGGCATTGTAGACGTCGGAGGAGACATAGAACGGGAAGTTGCTGTTCGGACCGTCGAGATCGAAGGCGACGGTTTCGTCGTCGACCAGCTTGGCGCCGCCCTTGGACAGGATGCCCTTGTAGGCGGACAACGCCGACGAGCCGCTGGCCGGATCGACCAGCCGCTCGAAGCTCGCCACAACGTCTTTGGCGGTGACCGCGCGGCCATCGTGGAATTTTACCCCTTGCCGCAATTTGAAGGTCCAGCGGCTGGCCGTCTCGTTGGCCTCCCAGGACAGAGCCAGCTTCGGCTGCAGACCATCCTTCGGATCGTCGAGGATCAGATACTCGCCGACCTGGCTGATCACCCCGATGCTGGCCGGATCGGTGACCGAAACCGGATCGATCGCCTTGGTCGGCTGGCCGAGCCCGACGCGAACCGTGCCGCCGCCGGCAGCCGCGGCGCGCGCGCCTCCCAACCCCTGCGAGGCGGCAAAGCCGGTCAGGCCGAGCAGTGCGGCATATCTGAGGAGATCGCGGCGCTTGAGAAAGCCGCCCTGATGTTCGTCGACGGCGACATTCCAGATGTCCCCCGACAGATTGCGAACTGCGTCGATATCTCTGCGTCTGGTCATTTTGAAACCCTGCTTTGAAATGAAGATTGAAAATCTATGCGACGGGCTCGCCGTCGAGATGGATGCGGTCGACGGCCTGCGGATAGAAGGCGATGAGGCCCTTGATCTTCGGCATTTCCTCAATGGGATCCCGGTAGCTCCAGGCGATATCAGGGCGCACCGAACCGTCGCTCAGCAGGCCGGACCAGTAAGAGGCGATGCCCTTGTAGGGACATCGCGTCGTGGTGACGGACGCCGTCAGCCGCTCCAGCCGGATGTCTTCCGCGGGCAGATAAAAACGCGTCGGCAGATGCGTCTCGAACAGCAGCACCGGGCGGTGGCTGTCGGCGATCGGCTCGCCGTCGAACCAGATCTGCAAATGGCTCGAGCTTTGCAGAACATCGATGCGTGCATAGGGATCGCGGGCGTGGACGAAGACTTCCTCTTCCTCCTCGAACCACTGGTCGACGGCCTTCCAGGTGAATGCAATGCGGCCGGCCAGCGGCGCCAGGTTTTCATCCGGCGGTGACACGAACGACCACGCCGCGTTGGCGCTGCGCCTGTCGCCGCTGTCGATATCCCAATAGGCGGTCTCGCCACCGACCGGATGCGGCTCGCGATGCAGCGAAGGTTTCAGCACCGATGGGTCGACCGCTGACGGCGGGAAGAAATAGATCGGCAGGAAATGGTTGGAGCGCAGCACCAGCACGTTGCGGCTGTCGGCGATGGTGCGGCCGCCGAATTTGACGCGCACACGCTTGGGGCTGTGCAGGACATTGACGAGCTGCGGCGCGGTCGCTTCGCGTGGCTGCAATCTTGGTGCGACGGTCATGATCGTTCTTCCGGTCAGGACACGGCACGCGCATTGTCGCGCTGCTCGGCGAAGCGGTTGGCGGGCCGCGCCAGGCCGAAACGGTCGCGCAGCGTTCCCGGCCCGTATTCGGTCGGGAAGACGCCGCGCCGCTGCAGCTCCGGCACCACCTGTTCGGCAAAATTCACCCAGTCTTCTGGCAGCAGCGGGAACATCAGGTTGAAGCCGTCAGCGGCACCCGAAACGAACCAGTCCTGCAACTGGTCCGCGATCTGTACCGGCGTGCCGGCAACCGTCGGCACCGAACCGCTGTTGGCGAGCTTGCGCGCGATCTCGCGCAGGCTGAGATTCTGCTTCGCCCACTGCTTGACCCGGTTGAGCGATGTGCGCCCGCCATTGAACGTGCTTTCGTCCGGCAGCGGCGGCAGCGGCCCGTCCGGCGGGAACAGCGACAGGTCCAACCCGCTCCAGCTCGACAGAAGGTCGATGCCGACCTGATCCGGCAGCAAGGTCTGCAGGTATTCTTGCTTTTCCCGGCCTTCCGCTTCGGAGGCGGCGACGATCGGCAGGATGCCGGGCAGGATCTTGAAGCTCTCCGGCCGCCTGCCGTGGCGGGCCAGCCGCTCGTTGATGTCCTGACGGTATTTGATGCCATCCTCCTTGGTGCTGTAGATGGCGAAGTGCGCATCGGCCTGGGCGGTGGCGAAGTTCTTGCCATCTTCGGACGAGCCGGCCTGGACGATTAGCGGATGGCCTTGCGGCGGCCGCGAGACGTTGAGCGGCCCACGCACCTTGAAGTGCTTGCCCTTGTGATCGATAGGATGGACCTTGTCGGGGTCGGCGAAATGGCCTGACGCCTTGTCGATCAGCAGCGCCTCGTCTTCCCAGCTGTCCCACAGCGCCTTGACGATATCGAGGAATTCGGCCGCGCGCTCATAGCGGAAAGCATGTTCGATATTGCCGTCGCGGCCGAAATTGCGCGCCTCCTCATCCATGGCCGAGGTGACGACGTTCCACGACGCCCTGCCCTTGCTGATATGGTCGAGCGAGGCGAACATGCGCGCCACATTGTACGGCTCGCTGTAGGAACTCGACGCCGTGGTGATCAGGCCGATATGCTTGGTCACGCTAGCCAGCGCCGATAGCAGCGTCAGCGGTTCGAGGCGGGCATTGGCGTAATGGGCGACGCCGCTCTTGACTGAATCCCAGATCGACACGTGGTCGGCGACGAAGATGGTGTCGATCCTGGCGCGTTCGGCCGCCTGCACGAGATCGCGGTAGAATTCGAAATCCAGTACCTCCCGCCCCGGCGCCCTCGGGTGGCGCCACGACATCCGATGATCGCCCTGCGGGTTGAAGAAGAATGCGCTGAGGATCATGTGGTCTCGAGCCATGCCGGGCCTCCTTCCAGATCTGCTCCGGAG
>NZ_RZRW01000790.1:0-2085 GCF_003998745.1 Mesorhizobium sp. M7A.F.Ca.US.014.04.1.1
GCCGCTCGCGTATCTTCGGCGCACCCCATGTCGGCTTGTCTTGCTTGAGGCGCACAATCAGCTTCTCGATTTGAAACGGAAGCTGATTGGCGTGGCGATAGGGCCGCCGCGATCGGTCCGTCAGCCCCTCCAGGCCGCTGTCGTTGTAGCGCGTGAGGATCTTGTAGCCGGTCTTGCGCGAGATATCGAACTCCCGGCAAAGCATCGCCATCTTCTCGCCGTCCAGCAGCCGGGCGACGAACTTCAGCCGCTCTTCCATGACGTTACACTCCCTCCAAGGCACCTTGCTCTCCTTGCAAAGGGCCGAAAGTGTAACCCATCTATCCAGAATGAACTGTCACCCATCTCTCGGGAAGGGCATTATTATCAATGGGTTTATTGACAGGTTCGCCACGAGGTTCGCCAAGCGCGTTACCAGCCGTACGACTCGGTCCATGCCCTGCACAGCCAACGCACCTGCGACGCTTCCCGGGAATAGAGTTCGGCATGGTCAATGTCGTCATGGCCGAGACATCCAACATCTGCCTGGTGGATGCCTCCGCTTCGGCGAGATAGACCCCAAGTGACTTCCGCAGACCATGCAGCGTAAGGCCCTTCGGCAATCCCGCGAGAGCGCACCAGTGGGTCATAGCACCGGTCAGAGATTTCGGCGAGAAAGGTTGGCCATATTCCGTGACTAGAACTGTTTCGCCGCGCCGGTCGGCGCGGAGATGCCAAAACAGCAGTTTCGCTACCCCGGAACTGCGCCGTGAAGGGCCAATCCATGATATGCCTGCCACTTCAAGGTTCTACCGTCCCTTGCCGTGCTGCCCAGTCGTATGGGTACAGACAGTAAAAATAGCCGGTACGCTCGGTGGCGATGTATTTGAGGTGGGTGCCGTTGGGCAGCCAGACGATGTCGCCAGGGCGGCATTCGTGGCGGCCGTCATCCAGTTCGATCGTCAGCGTGCCTTCATGGATGAACAGCACCTCGTCATAGGTCACGGTCCAGTCGATCGAGGCGTTCTCCAGATACTCGATGCCGCCGCCCATGGTCCGGCTGATCTCGGCATTGATCACGCGCGCGATCGAAGACGTTCCGGTCGGCGTGACCGATGGCTTTAGGGTCAACTCGCTGTGCTTGAAAATCTTGGCCTTGGACATCGTCATCCCTTTTTTGCGCGAAGATTGGCTTTGGAGGGAGTGACGCCGGACGGAGCCAGCCCGGCGAGCCATCTCGTCACCGGATCGAGCTTGCGCCCGGCATGTTCGAAATCGTCACGCCGACGCACAGCGCCGCGGACAAAATGTGCACCGACAAAGCGAAAGGGTTCGGGCGGGAAACCGCGCGTTACCGGACGAACCAGCGCCGAATGCGTCAGTTCCGATTCACCGTCAGTCAACAGGCCGGTGAGGATCTCGCCGCCGATATAAGCCATTGTCGTGCCATTGCCGGAAAAGCCATAGCCGTAAACGACATCGCGGTTGGCGCGCAAAGCGCCGAAAAGTGGCACGCCGCTCACCGTCCGGTCGATCGGGCCGTTCCATGATGTCTCGAGCGGAAAATCGGCGAGCGCCGGGTGGCCGTCCCGCAGCGCGCGACGCATTTCGGCGACACGGGGCGACTGGCCATGGAAACGCTGGTCGACGATGCCGCCGAAGCCAATAACGCCACCGCTGACGCCGACGGACAGCCGACCATCGCGCGTCGGAGCCCAGCCGCCAACGAAGACGCGGGAATCGATCATCAGCGGCGCCCGGCGGTAGCCGATCTTGTCGAGAAGGTCTGGAATGGGCTGTGACATGGCGTCGTCGCTGGAGATGTTGAAGATCGCAGGGGCCAGTTCCGGAATCGCGCCGGACCAGGCATTCATGGCAAGCACGACCTTGCCGCAGGATACAGTTCCTTTCGCCGTTTCCACCGTGAGCTTGCCCCGTCGTGAAAACCGCTTCATCGGCGACTTTTCATAGATCCGAACGCCGCGCTTTAGCGCTGCACGACGCAGGCCGCGCACCAGGAATCCGGGATGCACTGTTGCCGACGAAGCGTCGAACGCGCCGCCGAGGTGGCTCGTCGTGCCTGCCAGCGCGGCGATCTCGTCGCGC
>NZ_RZRW01000791.1:0-2085 GCF_003998745.1 Mesorhizobium sp. M7A.F.Ca.US.014.04.1.1
ATGGAACATCCGCTCGGCAAGCATCACCGGCCCGGACGGACAAACTGTCGTGGATTTCGCTGGCTCCAACCTGCACATCGTCAACTACAGCGTACCCTTCAAGGGGATACTGCCGCTCGAAGAATTGAGGCCGCATATCCATACGCTGCCGGAACAACCGAAGGTGATTCCCTACCGCACTTCCTATTACACCCCGACATGGGGCTTCTGCGCAGCCCATGACCGTGTGGCCAACATGCCCGACGGTCTCTATCGGGTGGAGATCGATGCCGAATTCAAAGACGGCAGCCTCGCCTACGGAGAATACCTGCACCGCGGGCAAACAGAACGGGAATTCCTGCTTTCGGCGCACATTTGCCATCCCTCACTCGCCAACGACAACTGTTCGGGCCTGGCCCTGCTGGCAGCGCTCGCAAGAAGCCTGAAGGCAAGGGAAACACGATACAGCTATCGCTTCCTGTTCGCCCCGGGCACCATCGGCGCGCTCGCGTGGCTGTCGCGCAACGAGGACCGGACATGTCTCATCGACCATGGTCTGGTGCTGTCATGCGTTGGTGACGCAGGAAGCCCGGCATACAAGCGCAGCCGCCGCGGTGACGCGCTCGTCGATCGCGCCATGGCACACGTGCTCGGGCGTCTAGCTGGGGCAAAGATGCTGGATTTCTCCCCTTACGGTTATGACGAGAGGCAATATTGCTCGCCGGGCTTCGATCTTCCGGTCGGCATGTTCCAGCGGAGCGTCCACGGCACATTCCCCGAATACCACACGTCGGCCGACAATCTTGACTTCATCAGGCCGGAGCATCTCGAGGATTCCTTCCGCATCCTGACGGACGTAATCGACATCATCGAAGAGGACTGGACGCCGTTGAACCTCTTGCCTAAAGGCGAACCGCAACTCGGCAAGCGCGGCCTCTATGCAGCCCTGGGAGGGCAGAAGTCGTCGGGCGCAACGTCGATGTCGCTGCTTTGGGTGCTAAACCTTGCCGACGGGCAGCATTCGCTTCTGAGCATGGCGGAGCGTTCGAACCTGCCGTTCAAGGAACTCGCCGCCGCCGCCAGACTGTTATTGGGACATGGTCTTTTGGCAGCAGCCTCATGAGGCCGAGGCGCCGGTTCGCCGTCTGACAAGGGGCCAGGACTTGTCCCTTTCCGACATTGCTGTCGGCATCAATGGCCAGCGGATCGAAAAGGCCGGGTCATTGTAGAGGACGCCCGTCGACGCGTGGGGCGCATAGAACTGCGATATGAGATAAGAGACCTCGGTGCCGTCCGTAAGGGTCTGCAGGCCGTGCGCGAATCCGGCGGGGATATAGACCTGCTTCATGTTCTCGGATGTCAGCTCGAAGCCAAGCCACTTGTAGCGTGTCGGTGAATTCGGGCGCAGGTCCACGACGACATCAAAAATAGCGCCGCGGACACAGGAGACCAGCTTGACCTCGGCGTAAGGCTCCTCTTGGTAGTGTAGCCCCCTGAGAGTTCCCTTTTGGACCGAACAGGACCGGCTGTGCTGGACAAATCGGGTCGCCAGACCGCAATCCGCCATCTCCTTTTCGCAGAAAAGACGGGTGAAAAAACCACGGTCGTCAACCATCAGTGTAGGCTCGATCAGCCAGACACCTTGAAGCTCCGTTTCGGTAAACAGCATGCACTTGGATCCCCCGTGCCGAGCAAGACCGGCGCGGCAATTGTCAGCGTCGCCAGCCGACGCTGGAAGGGCTACCTAAGCCTTAGGTGGCCTCTTCGATAGCGGTATATCCGGATGACGGCTTTACCCGTTCGGCGGGCCTCGCGCCGGCATTGCCGCCGCCCGCTCGCTATTAGGATTAAGGCACCCGACGGATTGGCAAATCGAACCAGGGGGGGCTGTATCCTAACCTGTGGCCATCTGCCTGCGGAGGCGCGGCAGGCATCGGTTCTGCGTAGCGCACCGCGTCTCCGTTTTCTAACCAGCAGACAGGAGCAGGGGGAATGAACATTCAGGCAGTCGAAATCGTCCGCGATCATAGTGCGGCAAGCCGGAATGTCGGCTGCAGGCTCTGCGGGTCGCGCCTGCGCCACACCCTGGTCGATCTTGGCATGTCG
>NZ_RZRW01000792.1:0-838 GCF_003998745.1 Mesorhizobium sp. M7A.F.Ca.US.014.04.1.1
GCCCCAGAAGCCGTGCACGTCGACCTGCGGCACCGGCAGCGGGCGGAAGGCGAGCTTCGGTTTCCCGGTTTTTGCGGATGGCGATGCGGTCATGAATTTACTCCATTCTATTTGACGGCCCCGGCCATCAGGCCGCGGATGTAGAAGCGCTGCAGCGCCAGGAACAGGATGAGGCACGGCACCATCATCACGGTGACGCCCGCCTGCACCGCGCCCCAGTCGATGGCGCCGAAGCGGCCCGACTGCAGTGCGGTCATCATCACTGGCAGCGTGAATTTGGATTGGTCGGTCATCAGCACGAGGGCGGCGAGGAATTCGTTCCAGGCGCCGAGGAAGGCAAACAGGGCGATGGTGACGACGCCCGGCCAGACCAGCGGCAGCATCACCTTCCAAAGCATGGTGAGATTGCCGGCGCCGTCCATGCGGGCGGCTTCCTCGATCTCGCGCGGCACTGCGTCGAAGGCGTTGCGCATCATGAAGATCGAAAACGGCAGTTGCAGCGTCACATAAACGCCGACCAGGCCGGTCAGCGTGTTGTGCAGGCCAAGCTTGGTCAGCACCAGGAAGATCGGCGTCAGGATCGACTGGAACGGGATCATGATCGTCGACAGGATGAGGATGAAGAACAGGTCCTTGAACGGAAACCGGAACCGCGAAAAGCCATAGCCGGCCAGCACGCTGACGGCGACCGACAGCACCACGGTCATCACCGAGACATAGATGCTGTTTTGGGCCGAGACCCAGAGCCCGTCGCCGAAGCTGTTGAGCGTGGCGTAGTTCTCCAGCGAGAAGCCTGATGTCGGCCAGGGCGGCAGCGGCGGCAGGCGCGCTTCGGCCG
>NZ_RZRW01000792.1:848-1525 GCF_003998745.1 Mesorhizobium sp. M7A.F.Ca.US.014.04.1.1
CGCTGGCTTGAACGCCGACAGCACCGCCCACACGATCGGCGCGGCAAACAGCACCGAGGCGACGATGCCGGTCGAATGCTCGCCGATGCGGCTCAAGAGCCGGCGGTTGCGGGAAGCGGCCTGCGCCATCAGTCGAGCCCCTCCGGCTTGCGCAGCAGCCACAGCTGGACGAGGCTGAGCGCCACCAGGATCACCAGCAGCACCATCGACAAAGCCGCGCCGTAGCCGAGCTTGAACGACACGAAGGACTGGTTGAAGATCCAGTAGACCGCCGTCAGCGTCTGGTTGCGTGGGCCGCCGCGCAGGATGATGTAGAACTGGTCGAAGGCGAGGATCGAGCCGGCGACCGACAGGATCAGGGCCAGCGCCAGCGTGCGGCGCATCAGCGGCAAAGTGATCGCCCTGAACCTGGCGAACGGATCGGCGCCGTCGATGACGGCCGCCTCCTGCAGATCCTGCGGGATCGATTGCAGGCCGGCCATCAGAATGATCATGGTGAAGCCGGCGACCTTCCAGACGACCATGGCGATGATCGACCAGAAGGCCGGCTGGAAGGTGGCCAAAAGGTTGAACTTCCTGTCGATCAGGCCAAGGTCGTAGGCGGCCGGGCTGAACAGGCCGGAATCGACGTTCAACAGCCATGACCAGAGCAGGCTGGCCGAGGCAAAGGCGACAAC
>NZ_RZRW01000792.1:1535-2083 GCF_003998745.1 Mesorhizobium sp. M7A.F.Ca.US.014.04.1.1
GGCCGGGGCAAAGCCGAAAACCGCCGGCATGAAGAACATCGTCCGGTAAAGATTGGTCAGCGGCCGCGGCCGCTCGACGAACAGCGCCAGCGGAAACGCCACCACGAAGATCGCGATGGTGACGATCACGGTGTAGTAGGCGGTGAAGCGCAGCGCGTTCCAGAACCGGGTGTCGCGCAGGATGGCGACATAGTTGCCGAGGCCGATAAAGCTGTGCTCGCCCATCAGGGGCCAGTTGTGCAGCGACATCCACGCCGTCATGCCGAGCGGGATCAGGAAAAAGACGACGACCAGCGCGACAGCCGGCGCGACATAGAGCAGGCCGATCCATTGGTGGCGGCTGGCGACCTTGCGGGCGCGGGGCGGGGCAGGGGTTGCTGCGGTGATGACGGTCATGGCTGCGCGCTCGATGCTATTGGGACATTGGCAAAGAACCCCCTCACCCGGATTGCCAACCCAATTGAAGAGAGCAAATAGGGGCAATCCGACCTCTCCCTGAGGGGAGAGGAGGGTGGCGGGGGTGGTGCCAGCCTCTTCCCCCCAGGGGG
>NZ_RZRW01000793.1:0-2083 GCF_003998745.1 Mesorhizobium sp. M7A.F.Ca.US.014.04.1.1
GCTGCGTCGTGATGGCGATCGTGCTGTTTGCCGTCTCGTTCTGGACCCGCAGCCAGGCGGCGCGCCACCTGATTATCCTGTCGGTGCTGTTCTATCTCATGCTGCTGGTCACCAACCACGACACGCTGCAGGTGGCGATCCCGCTGGTCGTCGCCTCGGCGCTGCTGTTCGCGGCCTCGGTCTTCGCGCCTGGCCCGGTCGACCGGGTCGTGCAACTCGGCGGCCGCTTGCCCTTGCACGCGCTGCTCGCCTTCCTCACCGGCCTCGCAATGATCCAGTTCGAACTCGCCGACGAGAGCACCTACAACAGCGGTTTTGCCCTCGCTTCGGCGATCGCGCTGGCCGGTGTTGTCGCCGCGATCGTGCTGGCAGGACGGGAGAGCCGTGGGCTACGCTGGCTTGCCTATCTCGGCTTCGCCTTCGAACTCGCCATCATCTATGTCGTGACCCTGCAATCGATGCTCGATACGGCCGGTTTCTTCCTGGCCGCCGCGGTGCTGCTCGGCATCCTCGCGATCGTCATCATCCGCGTGGAAAAACGCATGAAGGGCCCAGACGCCAAGGGAGCCACGGCATGATCACCGGGAAAAGGCTTGTCATCTCGGCGCTGGTGCTGGCGCTCGTCCAGATAGGCTTCCTGAGCTGGATCATCGCCGGCCGGGCGGCGATCCTGCGCAACGGCAAGGAAGTGCTGCTGAAGATCGAACCCGTCGATCCGCGCGACCTCCTGCGCGGCGACTATATTATCCTGGGCTACGAGATTTCACGCATACCGGTGAAAATGATCGCCAACATTCCGCCCGACAAATTTTCAAGCGACGATACGTCGATTGTGGTGCGCCTGAAGAAGGGCGCCGACGGCTATTGGCAGCCGACGGCCGCCTGGTTCGGCAAGGCGCCAACGATGGCAACCGCCGACGAGGCCGATATTCTAGGCCACATCGCCGAAGGCTGGGACCTTCGCGGCGAAGAGGCGACCATCGCGCCGGACTATGGCATCGAGCGCTTCTATCTGCCGGAAGGCGAGGGGATGGCGATCCAGAACGACATGCGGGTGCGGCCATTCGGCATCCGTCTTGCTCTTGCCGGCGACGGCACCGCGCAGATCAAGGCGCTGGTCGACGGCGACAAGACGCTGTTCGAGGAACCACTCTACTAAGTCCCTTATTTCCGATGGTGTGAAGCATGCCAGTTAGCCTGTCGACGCGTGAAGACATCAACCTCGACACTGTCTTCCGCGTCGCCTGGAAGAAGGACACGGTGGAGATCAGCGAGAAGGCCTTGCAGCGCATCGCCGAATGCCGCGTCTCGTTTCTGAAGCTGATTGAATCCGATCCGCCACCGGTCATCTATGGCGTCACAACCGCCATGGGGGAATTGGCAAGCCGAAAGCTCGAACCTGACGAGCGTGATCGCCATGCGCGCATCAAGGCGTTTGCCGCCGCCACCTCGTTCGGCGATCCCTTGCCGGATCGCGTGGTCAGGGCGATCGTGCTTGCCCGTCTGACAAACTTCATCGAGGGCAACGCCGCCACCACGCCGCGCATCGCGCTTGCCGTGGCCGCGATGCTCGACGGTGGGCCGATGCCTGTCGTGCCGGCCTCCGGCCAGGGCGGCGCCGGTGAGATCCTGGCGCTCTATCCCTTGTTTGCAGAACTTTCGACGCGCTTCGACCTCGAGGTCAAGGAACGCGGCTCGCTCATCAACGGCTCGCCCTGCGCCGCCGCTTTGGTGGCCGACGCAGCGCTCGCGGGGCGCCGCCGCATCCGCATGGCGCAAAAAGTTTTCGCGCTGTCGATCGAAGCGTTTCGCGCGCCGCTCGAGCACTATGACGCGGCGCTCGACACGCTCTGGGGCGATGAGCATGAAACGGCTGCCCTGCAGGGATTGCGGGAGTTTCTGGTTGGCGCCGGCGATGGGCGACGCAACTATCAGGCGCCGGTCAGCTACCGCATCGTGCCGCGCGTCCTCGGCCAGGCGCATCGTGCGCTGGCGACGGCCGAGCGGGCGGCCAATGTGTCGCTGGCCTCGATATCGGACAATCCCGTCTACATCCCGCCCGACGATGCAGATCGGCTCGGCC
>NZ_RZRW01000794.1:0-2081 GCF_003998745.1 Mesorhizobium sp. M7A.F.Ca.US.014.04.1.1
CCAATCACTGCCACGCCGCGATGCGCTGATTGCCGAGGGCGTAACCACCGTGGAGGTAAAATCAGGCTACGGCCTGGACCTCGAAAACGAGAAGAAGTCGCTGCGTGCCGCACGGCGGCTGGGCAACCAGCGGCCGGTGACGATCCGCACGACCTTCCTCGGCGCCCACGCGCTGCCGCCGGAAGCCAAGGGTGACAAGGACGCCTTTATCGATCTGGTCGCCAAGGAAATTCTCCCGGCGGTTGCCGCCGAGGGGCTGGCCGATGCCGTCGACGGTTTCTGCGAGGGCATCGCCTTTTCGCCGGAACAGATGGCGCGCGTCTTCGATGCTGCAAAGGCGGCCGGCCTGCCGGTCAAGCTTCATGCCGACCAACTGTCCAATTTGCATGGCGCCGAACTCGCCGCCCGTTACGGTGCGCTGTCGGCCGACCATCTCGAATACACCGATGAGGCAGGTGCAGCGGCGATGGCCAAGGCCGGAACCGTGGCGACGATCCTGCCCGGCGCCTACTATTTCATTCGCGAAACCAAGAAGCCGCCGATCGGCTTGTTTCGCCAGCACGGCGTCAGGATGGCTGTCGCCACCGACAACAATCCCGGCACTTCGCCGCTGACCTCACTGCTTCTGACCATGAACATGGCCGCGACCCTGTTCGGCCTGACCGTCGATGAATGCATTGCCGGCGTCACCCGGGAGGCGGCCCGCGCGCTTGGTTTGCTGGGAGAAACCGGCACGCTGGAAGCCGGAAAATCCGCCGACCTGGCGATCTGGAACATCGAGCGCCCCGCCGAACTCGTCTACCGCATGGGCTTCAACCCGCTGCATGCCCGCATCTGGAGAGGACAATGACCGAACTGACCCTGAAACCCGGCAATGCGACGCTGGCCGACTGGCGCGCCATCTATCGTGGCGCCGTGCCCAAGCTGGACGATGCCTGCCGGCCGAAAATCAAGGCGAGCGCCGAGGCCGTCGCTAGGATAGTCGCCAAGGGCGAGCCGGTCTATGGCATCAACACCGGCTTCGGCAAACTGGCCAGCGTCCGCATCCCGGCCGAGGATCTCGAGACCTTGCAGCGCAACATCGTCCTGTCGCACGCCGCCGGCGTCGGCGAGCCGATGCCGGTTGCCGTTTGCCGGCTGATGATGGCGCTGAAGCTCGCCAGCCTGGCGCAGGGCGCGTCGGGTGTGCGGCCGCAAACCATCGAGTTGCTGGAAGCGATGCTGGCCAACGACGTCATCCCGGTGGTGCCGGCGCAAGGTTCGGTCGGCGCCTCCGGCGACCTTGCCCCGCTATCGCACATGACGGCGGTGATGATCGGCGTCGGCGAATGTTTTACCCCACATGGCCGTTTCCCGGCCAAGGTCGCCTTCGTCTCGCATGGCCTGGAACCGGTGACACTGGGCGCCAAGGAGGGCCTGGCGCTGCTCAACGGCACCCAGTTTTCGACCGCCTATGCGCTGGCCGCCTTGTTCGAGGCCGAAGTGCTCTACCAATCGGCGCTGGTCGCCGGTGCCCTGTCGACCGACGCGGCAAAAGGCTCCGACGCACCCTTTGATCCGCGCATCCATGTGCTGAGAAAGCATCCCGGGCAGGTCGAGACGGCCGACGCCCTGCGCAATCTGATGGCCGGCAGCGCCATCCGTGAATCGCACCGGGTTGGCGACGAACGCGTGCAGGATCCCTATTGCCTGCGCTGCCAGCCGCAGGTGATGGGCGCGGCACTCACCGTGCTGCGCCAGGCGGCCGACACGCTGGGCACCGAAGCCAACGGCGTCACCGACAATCCGCTGATCTTCGCCGAGGATGACACCGCGCTTTCCGGCGGCAATTTCCACGCCGAGCCGGTGGCCTTCGCCGCCGACATGATCGCGCTCGCCGTCTGCGAGATCGGCTCGCTGTCGGAGCGCCGCATCGCCATGCTTGTCGATCCGGCACTTTCCGGCATGCCGGCCTTCCTGACGCCCAAGCCCGGCCTGAACTCCGGCTTCATGATCCCGCAGGTGACGGCGGCGGCGCTCGTTTCCGAAAACAAGCAGAAAGCCTATCCGGCCTCAATCGAGTCGATCCCCACCTCGGCCAA
>NZ_RZRW01000795.1:0-2078 GCF_003998745.1 Mesorhizobium sp. M7A.F.Ca.US.014.04.1.1
GTGCTGGTCGCCGACAACTCCGAGTTCGGCATTTTCCAGCTGAGCCAGTATGTTGACGAGAAGGACCACGACCGCCTCAAGGTCCGCATCGTCGATGTCGCGGACCGGCGCCAGATAACGCGTGTCGTCACGGAATTCCGGCCGGACATCATCTTTCATGCCGCGGCCCTCAAGCATGTTCCGCTGCTCGAGGAAAACTGGGATTCGGCCATCCAGACCAATATCTTCGGAACGCTCGTCTGTGCCGAGGTCGCCGCCAAGTGCGGGGTTGCGCAATTTGTCCTGATATCGAGCGACAAGGCGGTGGATCCCTCGTCAGTGCTCGGCATGACGAAGCGGGCCGCCGAACAGATCATCAGCGCCTTGCATGGCACGCCGGCAGGCGAGACAAGCGGGCGTCGCCCGGCCACCAAGTTCATTGCAGTGCGGTTCGGCAACGTCTTCGGCAGCAATGGTTCGGTGGCGACCATATTCCAGGCGCAGATCGAGGCCGGAGGGCCCGTCACCATCACCGACCGGCGCATGACACGCTATTTCATGACCGTGGCCGAAGCCGTCGATCTCGTCATCATGTCGGCGGCCGATGCCGCGTCGCGGCAGAGCGGAGACGATTATGCCGTCTATATGCTCGACATGGGCAAGCCGGTACCGATCCTTGAAGTGGCCGAAACGATGATCCGCTTGTCCGGAAAGAGCCCATACAAGGACGTCGCGATCCGGTTCACCGGCATAAGGCCGGGTGAAAAACTCCACGAAACGCTGCATGGCGAAGACGAGGAACTCGTCGAACTCGGCATCTCGAAGATTTTCGGCCTCAGCACGGACGTCGTGGAATGGTCGGATGTCCAGGTCGCGCTCACGGCGCTGCAGCAGTCGGCGAAAAACCAGGACAAGGCTGCCGCGCTCGCCGCATTGGCAGGTCTCGACCGCGCCAAGAAGGCCAGGGCAAGTGCACGTCAAGACGCGATTCCGAAGACGGCCGGGCAGGCGACCTAGAACAATTCCGGGAAAAGCGCACGGCGCTTACCTTTGGGAATTGCGCCAAATCAAAGAGATAGATCCAATCAGAATCAGAAAGCGATCTTGCTCGTGAGCAAAGATGATCTGCGCATCGCGGTCCTGATGGGCACGAAAGACGGCGCCGCCTTCATCGAGGAGCAGCTGCAGTCCCTGCTCGAGCAGTCGCACCCTCTGGTCGACCTGTGGATATCCGACGATGGCTCCGTCGATGGCACGACCGCCATCATCGAGGCATGGAAATCCCGCTGGCGGCCCAAGTGTCGAATGACGCTCGTCGAGGGGCCGCGGCAAGGCTTCGCCGCCAATTTCCGCTCCATGATCGTCGATCGACGCATCGAGGCGGACTGCTATGCCTTCTGCGACCAGGACGATATCTGGGAGCCCGACAGGCTGGAGAGCGCTATCGACTGGATGCGGACCCAGGATGCGAAAATCCCGCTGATGTTTTGTTCGCGAACCGCGACCATGACGGAAACAGGAAGCCTTGTCGGCCATTCGCCTTTGTTTGCCCGGCCGCCAACCTTTCGCAACGCGCTTGTGCAAAGCATCGCCGGCGGCAACACCATCCTGCTCAACGCAGCGGCACGCAACCTGCTGGCCAGGGCCTGCATGCGGACCGGGTTCGTCAGCCACGACTGGTGGGCCTATCTCATCGTGACCGCCGCCGGCGGCATCGTCCGCTACGATCCGCGGCCGCTGGTGCGCTACCGGCAGCATGCGGCAAACCTGGTCGGCGCCAACGTATCCTGGAAAGCAAGGGTGTCCCGGCTTGGCCGCCTGTTTAAGGGGGAATTCGCCGGCTGGACGGACCTCAACCTTGACGGTCTTGCCGTCAATCGCGACCTCCTGACCGAGGACGCGATGGTGTGCCTCGACCTTTTCACCCGCGGGCGCGACGGCGGCCTTTTCCGCCGCTTGGCAGGCTTGCGCCGAAGCGGCGTCTATCGGCAGACCGTTTCCGGAAACCTGGGGCTCTATCTCGCCTTCGTCCTGGGGCGCATCTGAACATTGCGACGGCTGCGTGGCGCGCTTGGTCAAGAGATCGGCTCATGCTACGT
>NZ_RZRW01000796.1:0-2073 GCF_003998745.1 Mesorhizobium sp. M7A.F.Ca.US.014.04.1.1
ACCCACAGCATGGCCGCCAGCCCGGCGAGCAGGCCGGAGAGCAGGAAGGCGGTGGCGATGATGCGGCTGGCCGGAATGCCCATCAGGCGCACGACGTCGAAATCCTCCGCTGCGGCACGCATCGCCGTCCCGGTCACCGAGCGGCGCAGGAAGACTTCCAGCGCAATCAGCGCCAGTGCGGAGACGACGATGGAGATGCTGGGACCGACGCCGATGGTGAAATCGCCGAAGGAGAAAGCGCCGGTCATCCAGCCAGGCATGGCGACAGCCTGCGGCCGCGCCGAAATGCCGTTCTGGAAGACGACCTTCAGCAGGCTGGAGACAGCGAAGCTGGTCAGCAACAGACTGGTGACGCTGGCGCCGCGCATCGGCCTGAACGCGATGCGCTCCATGGCGACAGCGGCGAGCGCGCCGCAGGACACGGCGACAAGCACCGCCACCGGGAACGGAAAGCCAAGCACCAGCGAGGCCAGCAGCGCATAGCCCGACAGCGTCATCAGTTCGCCATGGGCGAAGTTGATCAGGCCGACGATGGAAAAGACGATCGCCAGCCCGAGCGCCAGCAGCGCATAGACGCCGCCGAGGCTCACCGCATTGATGATCTGCTGCGCGATCATGCTTCTTAAGCTCCTAGATAGGCCTGGCGGACGAGGTCCGAAGAGGCGAGTTCTTTTGCCCTGCCCGACAGCACCACTTCGCCATTGGCGAGCACGACGGCGCGGTCGGCGATTTCGAGCGCCAGCGCCACATTCTGTTCGACCAGAAGGATGGTCAGGCCCTTGCGGCGCAGTTCGGCGATCAGGTCGAAGACGGTGTCGATCAGTTGCGGGGCAAGGCCGAGCGAGGGCTCGTCGAGCAGGATCATGCGCGGCTTGCCCATCAGCGCGCGGGCGATGGCCAGCATCTGCTGTTCGCCGCCCGACAGATTGCCGCCCTTGACGCGGTGGTAGCGGCGCAGGATCGGGAACAGCTCCAGCATCTCCTCTTCGCGCAGCCGCGCCTCGGCCGCCGGCTGATGCACCGCGCCGCCGAGACGCAGATTGTCGGCCACCGTCAGGCTGGCGAAGATGCGGCGGCCTTCCGGAACCAGCGCGACGCCCTTGCGGGCGATCGCCTCCGGCGCCAGGCCGGTGATGTCGACACCGTCGAAGACCACCTTGCCCGATGCCGCCGGCACCAGCCCGGCGACGGCGCCGAGCGTCGCGCTCTTGCCGGCACCGTTGGCGCCGACCAGGGCGATGATCTCGCCGCTGTCGACGGCGAGGTCGACGCGGCGCACCGCCTCGACCTCGCCGTACCGGATTTTCAGGGCTTCGACGCTCAGCATGACATCACGGCGCCGGAACGTCGGCGGCTTCGGGGATCAGGGTCTCGACATGCTTGCCTTCGCCGCCCTCGTAGCGCATCAGCGCCACTGGCCGCAGCGGCATGCGGTCGGTGCCGGCATAGGTGATCTTGCCGGTGATGCCCTCGAAATCCTTGAGGCCGGCGATGGCGTCGCGGATCGCCTTCGGGTCGTCGGAGCCGGCCGTCTTGACCGCCTGGTCGAGGATCAGGCCGATCTCGTAGCCATTGACCTCATAGGTCGATTCCGGCGCATGGCCGGCATATTTGGTGAAGGCGGCGTTGAAGGCTTCGAGCTTGCTGCCCGGCTCGGCATAGCCGGCCGCGGTGTAGACGACGCCGTCGACCAATTTGCCGAGCGCCTTGATGGTCGGCGTACCGATGGCATCGGCTCCATAGACCGGGATGGTGACGCCGGCGCCGCGCAATTGCTGGATGAAGGCTGGGAAATCGGGCTCATAGGCCGCCGTCATGATCAGGTCGGGCTTATCGGCCAAGCCCTTGATGTTGGTGATCTCGGCGGAAAAGTCGGGCTGGCCCATGCTGAAAGTGCCGCGGCCGACAATGGTGCCGCCCTTCTTCTCGAACACCTTGCCGAAATATTCCGGCAGATTGGCGGTGTAGGTGGAGTCCGGCGAGGTCAGCAGGAACACCTTCTTCTTGCCTTCGGAGACGGCGAAGTCGGCAACCGCCGTCGCCTGTACATTGTCGGCGGGATAGGTGCCGAGC
>NZ_RZRW01000797.1:0-2071 GCF_003998745.1 Mesorhizobium sp. M7A.F.Ca.US.014.04.1.1
ATGCGGTAGAGCGACTTCTGGTAAGGGGTCGGCTTGCCTGGCCCGCAGCGGAAGGTGCGCGAGAAATCCGAATAATAGCCGTAGCAGCCGATGGTGTCGGTAGCGAGCGCCAAGAGTTCGCCGGGGCGGATCTTGCGGCCGCTGGCCTCGTTGAACCACGGGTTGGTGCGCTGGCCTGATGTCAGCAGCCGCGTCTCGATGAACTCGCCGCCCTGGCGGATGACCTCGCCATACATGATGGCGAACAGGTCGTTTTCGGAAACGCCGGGCTTGATCGCCTCACGCACCGCATAGACGGCAGCCTCGGCGCCGGCCATCGACACCTGCAGGCATTTCACTTCCTCCGGCGTCTTCACCGCGCGCACCGCCAGGATTTCGCCCTGGCAATCCCTGACCTCACAGCCGCGCTTTTCCAGCGCCAGCGCCTGCAGATGGCTGCAGCGGTCGAGGCCGAGCTTCATCGAGCCGCCGCCATGCTTTTTCAAAAGCTCGGCGATCTCGTCGGCGAACGGACCTGCGGTCTCGTCGTCGCGGCCCGAGACCGACGACCAGACCAACTTGGAAGGCCGCGCCTCGTCGATCGTGTCGAGTACCATGGAGACATGATAGCTCTGCGGGTATTCGAACAGCACGATCGGCCCGTCGGTCGGGATAAAGAAATAGCGGGTCGAGTTGCGCAGGAAATAGCCGAACATGTTGCGCGAGCCGGTGGCGTAGCGCTGGTTGTACGGATCGAACAGCACCACGCCGCCATAGCCGGCCTTGCGCATCCAGCCGCGCAGCTTGGCCAGCCGGCCTTTGCGCAGGGCATCGGCATCGATGAAGGACGGTTCGGTGTCCGACAGCCACATGCCGCCGGCCGGATCGGCCGCCGCGGGGTGGCGCATGCGATCCTTGAAGTTCACGTCCTCGGTGCTGTCGGGGTCGAAAACGACGATGCTCATGGGCTCGGCCTTGGCTGGGTTGCGAGGTCGCAGCATGGCGCAAGAGGGGCGGGAGGATTGTGCGGAAAACCGCAGCTGTTGTGCGGGATGCCGCTGGCTAATCGGTTGCGTCGCGATCCTTCGCGCCCCCCTCTGCCCTGCCCGGCATCTCCCCCTCAAGGGGGAGATTGGCATTTTCGATGCCGCCGTTCTTTTCTTCAACATCTGAGATTGGCGAAAGCAGAGATGCAGTCCGATCTCCCCCCTTGAGGGGGAGATGTCCGGCAGGACAGAGGGGGGCGCTGTCCCGCCAACATCTCACCGCGTCAGCGAGCGCCAAGCCTAATGCCGTCGCGCCAGCTTCGGCGGATGGCCATGCTCCTCGCGAAACGCCCGGGCAAAACTCGACATCGAGGCAAACCCACACGCCAGCGCCACGTCGCGCACGGCGAGCGTCGAATGCGCCAAAAGATCGGCGGCGCGTTTGAGCCTCAGGCGCCGGTAATAGCCATTGGGCGAGATGGCGAGTTCGGAGCGGAAGGAGCGCTCGAGCTTGTCTGAGGACACGCCGAGCTTCGCGGTCAGCTCGGCCATGCCGAGCCGCTCCTCGACCGCGTCCTCCATGATGGCGATGGCCGACAGCACCAGCTCGTTCTGGACCCCGGTGCGCAGGCGCAGCGGCATCATCTTGCGGTCGATGCTGGAGCGCAGCTGGCTGTGCACGAACCATTCGGCGACGCCGGCGGCAAGCTCGGCGCCGTAGTCGCGGGTGATGATCTCCAGCATCATGTCGAGGCTGCCGACACCGCCGGCCGAGGTGAAGCGCTTGCGGTCGATAACATAGAGGTCGCGCCTGAGCTCGATGTTGGGGAAGGCTTCGGTGAAGGCGGCCTGGCTGGTCCAGTGCAAGGTGCAGGCATGGCCGTCGAGCAGGCCGGCGCGCGCCAGGAAGAACGCGGCATCCGCCACCGCACCGATATGGGCGCCATTGCGCAGGCTCTTGCGGATCCAGTGTGCAGCGTCCTCGGCGACGAGGTGATCGGCATCGCCGCCCGAGCAGACGACGATGCGGTCGACCTTCGGCGCATCCTCGGCGTAAAAGCCCGGCTGGATGACGACGCCGTTCGACGCCTCGACCGCACCTTTCG
>NZ_RZRW01000798.1:0-2068 GCF_003998745.1 Mesorhizobium sp. M7A.F.Ca.US.014.04.1.1
CGACGGGCCTGGTCCGGCCACCCTGCAGTAAGACGGTACCGGCTGAACAGGGGGCCTTCTCAAAAGGCCGCCCTGCTGTTTCTGAACCGGATGATGACCGGAGCCGTTCCGTCAGGCGGAGCCGGCGATTTGTGAGGCGAAGTCGCGATAGGGACGCAGAGGGCGGCCCAGAAGCGCGGTCAGGCGCTCCACGTCGCCGGCCTCGGGCAGCATGCCGTCGGTCAGGAACCGTTCGCCCATCAAGCGCATGTCGTAGGCCATCCAGGCAGGCAGGAACTGCTTGAGATTCTGCTCGAAACCTTCGGTGTTGTCGCCGCCGTAGCTGATCGGCCGGGCGAGCACGTCGGACCAGATGGCCGCGATATCCGTCCCGGTCAGTGTCTGCGGACCGACGAGGTTGATCCGCTCGAGCGCAAGCGGCTCCGCGGACCGTTCGCGGCGCAGCAGCTCGAGAGCGGCGATCTCGGCGATATCACGCACGTCGACCATGGCGAGACCTTTGGCGCCGATCGGCATTGTGTAGGTGCCATAGCCGGTGATGACGTCTTCGATCATCAGGTCGTTCTGGATGAAATAGGCCGGGCGCAGGATCGTAGCCTGGAAGCCCATCTGCTCGATCATTCGCTCGACGCCGAACTTGCCGGCGAAATGCGGCACGTTCACATACACGTCGGCATGGATCACCGAGAGATAGACGATCCGCTCGATGCCCGCCGATCGGGCGACGTTCAGCGCGACCAAAGCCTGGGTGAATTCGTCCGGCACCACGGCGTTCAAGAGGAACAGGGTGGAAACGCCGGACATGGCTTTGCGCAGTGAATCGACATCGAGAAAGTCGCCTTGCGCGACCGATACGCCCGCCGGGAAGCTGGCTTTCGACGGATCGCGGACGAGAGCACGGACGTCGGCGCCGCGCTTGACGAGGTGCTCGACGACTTGGCGGCCAACATTGCCTGTGGCGCCGGTAACGAGGATGGTCATGGAATTTCTCCTGTTGGGTTGCTTGACAGGCCCAATATGTGTGGCTCACAAACACTCAAACAGACCGAAATTTTAGACGCACCGTCTCACTGGTGGAACACCTATGGATATTCTGGCCCTCACCGATTTCAACCTCGTTGCCCGCCATGGCGGTTTCGGCAAGGCGGCACGGGCCACCGGCCGGCCCAAGGCAACCCTGTCGCGGCGCGTTGGAGACTTGGAGAGCAGCCTTGACCTGCGCCTGTTTGAACGGGGTGCGCGTAACCTGAAGCTGACCGAGGAAGGACGGGCGCTTTTCGAGCGGACGGGGGCGTTGCTTGCCGAACTGGACGAGACGGCCGCGGCGATCGCCTCGGGCGGTCAAAGACCCAAGGGGAGACTGCGGATCAGCGCGCCCCTGCTTTTTTCTCAGACCGCGATGGGGAGGATCGCCGCGGGATTTGCCCTCAAATTTCCGGAGGTGAGGCTGGAGGTCACGACGGAGGACCGGGCTGTGGACATGATCGAGGAAGGCTACGACCTGGTGATCCGGGTCAACCCGGATCCCGACGAAAGCTTGGTCGGACGGGCGTTTCTCCGCGACCGGCTGGTCGTCGTGGCGAGCCCTCACCTTCCTCGCACCGGTGGACCGGCCCCTGCCGTTGCGCGCGGGAAAGGCGAACGGCAAACATGGCACGTGAAGACCGAGGGTGGCCGGTCGACGATCAAAATCGAGCCGGTCCTCGCTTTGGGAACGCTCATTATGGTGCGCGATGCGGTGCGGGCGGGGGTCGGTGCGGCACGTCTTCCCATTTCGTTGGTGGCCCACGATTTGGCTGACGGCACGTTGGTGAATTGGGGGGACATCGACGCCCCTGAGATCGCTCTTTGGACGCTCTACCCCTCCCGGCGGCTGCTCAGCCCGCGCGTGTCGGCGTTCCTGGATTTTCTGAAACAGGCCTTCCCGAACGGGACGCCGGACGAACTGGCCGCCTATATCGGCAGGTGATGCCCGACCGCTTTCGCCGGCAAGAACTTTTATTTTTGGCGGAAGGAGTTTGCGGTGGAACAAGTTGGGGCGACGGCAATTACCTTGTCGCCCTACAAG
>NZ_RZRW01000799.1:0-2062 GCF_003998745.1 Mesorhizobium sp. M7A.F.Ca.US.014.04.1.1
GGCGATCGGCTTGAACGCCATCGATACCATCCACAGGATCGGCACCAGCGTCACCGCCATGGCCGCGAAGATCGCGGCATAGCGGAATATCAGGAAAGGAACGGAACGCTTCATCTGGCGGCTTTGCTGGTGGCGCTGTGGGCGGAGGGGAAAAGCAGGCTCCTCCCCTCCTTCGATGTGATCCAGGGAGATGGATCAGACGATCGGGTCGAGAACTGTCGGCCAGGCCTCCTTGTTGGTCTTGATGGCTTCGAGCAGTTTGTCCTCGCCGGTGCGCCGCACGATCTTCTTCCACTCCGCCTCGGTATCGGCCATCGCCTGCTCGGATGTCTTGGCCTTGGTCAGCGCCGCCATGAGGTTCTCGTCGAGCGCATTGTGGAAGGCTGTCGCGCCGGGATAGTTGATGGTCGGCACGGTGCGCGCCACCGTCTCGCGCACGACGTCCATGTGGTAGGCATGATAGGTCTGGCGCACCAGCGGATCGGAGAAGTCCGAAAGCCGGAACGGGTCCAGATAACCGCCGGGATTGGCACTCATCCAGGCGTAGATACGGGCCGAGCCCAGCCATTGCAGCAGGAGATAGGCAACCTCCTGGTTCTTCGACTGCGACGAAACCATGCCGGTCAGCGAGAACCACAGCACGGAACGGCTGATCAGCTTGCCGTCGATCTCGCGGCCTGGCGGCAGCATCGAGCCGATCTTGCCGGTGACGGCCGAATCCTTGTTGCCGGCATTGTCGAGGAATTTCGGCAGGTTGGAGAAGGCGCAGGTCATCGCCGCACCACCCTTGGCGAAGTTGCCGTATTGCTCCGGCCAGCCCCAGGAGATCGCATCCGGCGAATGATGTGCGAGCGAAGCGACATATTCGTTGGTGGCGGCGATGCCTTGCTCGGAATTGATCATCGGCTTGCCGTCATCGCCAAACAGGAATTGGTTGGGCGAAGCCATCGAGACATAGCGCTGGTACCAATTGGTATAGCCCCAACCCTGGTTGCGCAGGTCGGTCGAGCCGAACAGGCCCTTGTCCGGTCGCTGGAAGAAGGCGGCGATGTCGCCATGCTGCTTCCAGGTCTTCGGCGGCGCCAGATCGTAGCCGTATTTGTCCTTGAAGGCCTTCTTCTCGGCTTCGTCGCCGAACAAATCGGTGCGGTAGACCCAGGTCTGGAAGTCGCCATCCAGCGATACGCCATAGTTGGAGCCGCGGTATTTGTTGAGCAGCGACACGCCCTTGGCGCCGTTGACATAACCGCTGACGGGATCGTCCCATTCGGGCTTGTGCTGCGCGACAAAGTCATCGAGCTTGGCGATGCCGCCGGTTTCGGCGAGGTCGCCGAGGCGGTTCCATTCGGTCGAATAGATGTCGTAGGCCCCACCCTTGGTGGAGATGTCCTGCATCGTCTTGGTGAATTCCTGGCCGTTCGGCAAACCGACGATTTCGATCGCGATGCCGGTTTCCTTTTCCCACAGCTCCTTGATCGACGGCGCACCGGCCGGGAACGGCTGCGTGAGCTGGCCGATCGAGCCGTCGGACAGGCCGAGCACGATCTTGGCGGGCGCCTTGCCGGCGCCCTTCAGCGCCTTGGCCGCCTCGATGGCGCGGCCTTCCGGCGTGTCGGCGCCATACTGGTAGCGCTCGGCTCCATCGAAGCCCGTCGGGCCGCCGATCATGCCTGGCGCCAGCGCGTCGGCCGCATAGGCGCGGCCGGGACGAATGAATTGGGGTGCGATACCAGCGGCGGCCATGATCACAGCCGCCTTTCCTCCGGATGCCAGCAGCCGGCGCCGCGAGATGCGGATCAAGTCAGACATTGAAACTCCTCCCTCAGGGCCACGTTTCCTCCACGGCCCTTATGAGGGATATTGACGGCAGCATGGCAAGGCTGTCAACATCATAAATAATCAAAACACCTCACAACATCGCAATAGGGCAAGGAAATGCACAAAAACGGGATCCATGCATCATGCCGGGTGCTTCAATTTGAGGGCACACGACCCTTCCCGGCCCTGCGCAGCCCTGCCGGACCATTTGATTTAGCGCGGCGGCTTGCGCATGGGCTAAGGG
>NZ_RZRW01000080.1:0-992 GCF_003998745.1 Mesorhizobium sp. M7A.F.Ca.US.014.04.1.1
GTCCAGTTGTCGTCAAACGGATGGACGACGCGGAGGCCGGTGTCAAAACCCTTCTTCTCAGCTGTCTCCAGCGCCGCCACCGAGGTGCCCATATGGCCGATATCCTCGATGAACTTCGCCAGTGCCGGATTGTGCGCAGCGGCCTTCTTGGCCAACGGATGATCGGCGGCGACAGCCATGAAGGAAGCGCCGAAGATGGTGTCGGGCCTTGTCGTATAGACTTCCAACTCATGCTCGCCATCGGAGGCGTCGGCCAGAGGCCAACGGATCAGCAGGCCTTCCGAGCGGCCGATCCAGTTCTGCTGCATCAGCTTCACTTTTTCCGGCCATTCGTCGAGGCCTTCGAGCGAATCCAGCAGATCCTGGGCGAAGTCGGTGATCTTGAAGAACCACTGCGTCAGTTCGCGCTGTTCGACCAGCGCGCCCGAGCGCCAGCCGCGCCCGTCGATGACCTGCTCGTTGGCAAGCACCGTCATGTCCTCCGGATCCCAGTTGACCTTGGAGGATTTGCGCGTCACCAGCCCCTTCTCGACAAAGTCGAGGAACAGCATCTGCTGGCGGTGGTAGTAATCGACGTCGCAGGTGGCGAATTCGCGCGCCCAGTCCAGCGACAGCCCCATGACCTTGAGCTGCTCGCGCATGGTGGCGATGTTCTGGTAGGTCCACTCCTTGGGGTGGACCTTATTCTGCATCGCCGCGTTTTCGGCCGGCATGCCGAAGGCGTCCCAGCCCATCGGGTGCAGCACGTTGAAGCCCTTGGCCCGCTTGTAGCGCGCCACCACGTCGCCCATCGTGTAATTGCGGGTATGACCGATATGGATGCGCCCCGACGGATAGGGGAACATCTCCAGCACGTAGTATTTCGGGCGCGGATCGTCATTGTGCGCTTCGAACAGCTTCTTGGCGTCCCAGGCCTTCTGCCATTTGGGCTCTGACGCGCGCGGATTGTATCGTTCGGTTGCCATGGGACGTTTTTCACTTAAAAGCATGCG
>NZ_RZRW01000080.1:1002-14834 GCF_003998745.1 Mesorhizobium sp. M7A.F.Ca.US.014.04.1.1
GCATGCGCGAACTGCGGGCGATGGCTCGGCAGTTCAGGGAATGTGGTCCGGGTGTTCACCATGGTTTGGCAAACCCGTCAACCATATGGGTACCGCGTCTGACAAAAACGCCGGTCAAAACAGCAGGATTTGCATATGGGTGACGCCGTTCAGCAATTTTTCGCGGTCAAGGCGAAGATCGCCGCCGCCGAACGCGAGGCCGGCCGCGAAGCCGGCGCCGTGATCCTGGTCGCGGTCTCAAAGACCTTTGATGCCGCCGACATCGGCCCGGTCATCGAAGCCGGCCAGCGCGTCTTCGGCGAGAACCGGGTGCAGGAGGCGCAAGCCAAATGGCCTGATCTGAAGGACGCATTTCCCGACATCGAACTGCATCTGATCGGCCCGCTGCAATCCAACAAGGCTAGGGAAGCGGTAGCACTGTTCGACGTCATCGAGACGGTCGATCGCGAGAAGATCGCCGCCGAACTCGCCAAGGAGATCGCCAAACAGGGCCGCGCGCCAAAACTCTATGTCCAGGTCAACACCGGCTCCGAGCCGCAGAAGGCCGGCATCGAGCCCCGCGACGCCGTGGCCTTCGTCGCCCGCTGCCGCGACGTGCACGGCCTCGCCATCGAAGGCCTGATGTGCATCCCGCCGGCCGACGAGAATCCCGGTCCGCATTTTGCGCTGTTGGAGAAGCTTAGCAAGGAAGCCGACGTCGCCAAACTCTCAATGGGCATGTCCGGCGACTACGAAACAGCAATCGCCTTCGGCGCCACCAGCGTCCGCGTCGGTTCGGCGATCTTCGGCACTCGCTGAGACGCAACGGCCTTTGGGCCAATCCGACAGGCTCGTTGCTCCAGGACTGGAAACGAAACGTACCGTTCCTATTTGCTTTGGGTCGTCACAAACTCTCTGGAGCCGCCACCATGCGCTACAACCAGCTTGGAAATACGGGGATGTTCGTCTCCGAACTGTGCCTCGGCACCATGACCTTCGGCGCCGCCGGCCAGAATGCCCAATGGGGCCTGATCGCCAGCCTCGACCAGAAGGGCGTCAACGAGATCGTTGCCCATTCGCTTGCCGCCGGCGTCAATTTCTTCGATTCGGCCGACGTCTACTCCTTTGGCGAATCCGAACGGTTGCTCGGCCAGTCGCTCAGGGATCTCAAGGTCAACAGGCAGAATGTGGTCATCGCCACCAAGGCGCATGGCGCCATGGGTGAAGGCCCCAACCAGCGCGGCTCGTCACGCGGCCACATCATGGATTCGGTCGATGCCAGCTTGGAGCGGTTGCAACTCGACCATATCGATCTCTATCAGTTGCACGGCACCGACACCGTGACGCCGATCGACGAAACGCTGCGGGCGCTCGACGATCTCGTTGCCAGCGGTAAGGTCCGCTATGTCGGCGTCTCCAACTGGGCGGCATGGCGCATCGCCAAGGCGCTCGGCATCGCCGAGCGCAAGGGTTTCGCCCGTTTCGAGACCGTGCAGTCCTATTATTCGATCGCCGGCCGCGATCTCGAGCGCGAAATCGTGCCGCTGCTCAATGAGGAGAAGCTCGGCCTGATGGTGTGGTCGCCGATGGCCGGTGGCCTGCTCTCCGGCAAATATGGCCCCGGCGCACCCGGCAATGGCGAAGGCCGCCGCGCGTCCTTCAACTTCCCGCCGGTCAATGAGGACCGCGCCTGGGCGGCCGTTGCCGTCATGCGCGACATAGCCAAAAAACATGATGTGAGCGTCGCCACGGTGGCGCTCGGCTATGTCCTGGCCAAGCCCTTCGTGATGAGCGTCATCATCGGCGCCAGCCGCATGGAGCAGCTGGAGCAGAACCTTGCCGCCACTGAGGTGAAGCTCGACACCGACGATCTGGTTCGTCTCGACGAGGTCAGCGCCCTGCCGTCCGAATATCCAGGCTGGATGCTGGAGCGCCAGGCAGCGGGCCGCCGTCCGGCGGCGTTCACGCCGAAAGCATAAATACAGCCCACGCTGACATCTCGGGAGCCGTGGCTCCGGAGATGTCAGGTCAGCCGGACGCTCTCGCCCAGAAAATCGAGAAAGGCGCGCACCCGCGCCGGCAGATGCCGGCCCTGGCCGACATAGACGGCGTGGGTCGGCTCCTCGTCACCCGGATTGAATGCCTCCAGCAGCGGCGCCAGTCTGCCGGCCGCTATGTCTTCCGCCACATGCCAGCGCGCCAGCCGGGCGATGCCCGCGCCCGCCAGTGCCATGAGCCGCATCGCCTCACCATCGCTGACCAGCGTGTTGCCGGTGATCGGAATCATGATGACGCGGCCTTCCGCGTCGAGGAACGGCCAGCCATCGAGGTGCCTGACGAAGCCGAAGCCCATGCGGTTGTGTTTGTCGAGATCGGCTGGCGTCAGCGGTATGCCGTGCGTCTCGAGGTAAGAAGGTGCTGCAACAACGACCACCGGGCTTTGCCCGAGCTTGCGCGCCACCAGCCGTGACTCACTCAATGGCCCGGCACGGATGGCAACATCGGCGCGCTCCGCCATCAGGTCGACGACGCTGTCGGTCAGCACCAGATCGACCGAAATCTCGGGGTAGCGTTCCAGGAACCGAGGCAGAAGCGGGACCAGCCGATGCACCCCGAAGGGCACGTAGCTGTTAATGCGCACACGTCCGCGCGGTGAAGCACCGGCCGCTGCCTCCTGCTCGGCTGCCGCCATGTCGGCAAGGATGCGCAGGCCGCTCTCGTAGAATGCTGTGCCTTCCGGCGTCAGTTGCAGCTTTCGCGTCGAGCGGCTGACCAGCCGCGCGCCAAGCCGGGCCTCCAGCCGCGCGATCAGCTTGCTCACCGCCGACGGCGTCATGCGCAACGCGCGTGCCGCGGAGGAGAAACTGCCTTCCTCGACGACGCGCACGAACACTTCGATCTCGCCGGAGCGATTGATGTCGGGCCTGGCCATTTATGAATCTATTTCACAGAAAATATGCCCAAGGCAAGTCTGGTTCACAATGCAGGGAAGCACGATCTCAGGGGTCGGGGCGCGGGACGGCGCTCTTCGCATCGAAGTGGAAAACCGCCATGCCTCTTGCTCTCTACGCCCTCGCCGCCGGTGCCTTCGGCATCGGCGTCACCGAATTCGTCATTATGGGTTTGCTGCTCGATGTCAGCAAGGATCTCGGCGTTTCGATCTCGGCTGCCGGCCAGCTCATTTCGGGCTATGCGCTTGGCGTCGTCATCGGCGCGCCGTTGCTGACCATCGCCACCGGCAACTGGCCGCGCAAGACCGTGCTTCTGGCGCTGATGGCGATCTTCACGCTCGGCAATCTCGCCTGCGCGTTGGCGCCCGACTACTGGACGCTGATGGGCGCCCGCATCATCACCGCCTTTGCCCACGGCACTTTCTTCGGCGTCGGCTCGGTGGTCGCCACCGGCTTGGTCGCGCCCAACAGACAAGCCTCGGCGATCGCGCTGATGTTCACCGGCCTGACCATCGCCAACATCCTCGGCGTGCCCTTCGGCACATGGCTCGGCCAGGCCTTCGGCTGGCGCGCGACCTTCTGGGCCGTGACAGTGGTCGGTGTGGCCGCCTTCGCCGTCATCCTGGCTCTGGTGCCACGCAGCCGGACGGCGCCCGAAAAGAGCGACCTGCGCGCCGATCTCGCCGTTTTGCGCCGCACCCCCGTCCTGCTCGGCCTCGCCACCACCGTGCTCGGCTATGCCGGCGTCTTCGCCGTCTTCACTTATATCGCTCCGTTGCTGACCGAGATAAGCGGCTTCAAGGAAGCAGCCGTGTCGCCGATCCTGCTCGTCTTCGGCGGCGGTCTCATCGCCGGCAATTTGCTTGGCGGCAAGGTCGCCGACCGCTGGCTTGGCCGTCCGTGCTGGGCAGCCTCGTGGTGCTGGCCCTGGTGCTCGCAACGATGACCTTCGCCATCCACAGCCAGGTGATGGCCGTCATCTATGTCGGCCTGCTCGGTGCCGCCGCCTTTGCTACCGTGGCGCCGCTGCAGATGTGGGTGCTGGACAAGGCGCAAGGTGCCGGCCAGAGCCTCGCCTCGTCCTTCAACATCGCCGCTTTCAATCTCGGCAACGCCGCAGGCGCCTGGCTTGGCGGCGCGGTGATTGCCCACGGCCTTGGTCTGGGTTCCCTCACCTGGGTCGCCGCCCTGCTGCCGCTCACGGCACTCGGCGTGGCGGGCCTGGCGCTGCGTCTCGATCGCACCCCGGCGCTCGGCGCACCTGCCTCCATCCGCTCGTGACTACCCTCGGCAAACCCGCTTCCGACACCCTTCATACCACCAGGAGTAAAAAGATGGATTATCGACGTCTCGGTGCATCGGGCTTGAAAGTGCCCGCACTCTCCTTCGGCGCGGGAACCTTTGGCGGTTCCGGCCCGCTGTTCGGCGCCTGGGGCAACAGCGACGCCAGGGAAGCGCGGCGGCTGATCGACATCTGCCTGGAGGCCGGTGTCAATTTGTTCGACACGGCCGACGTCTATTCGAACGGCGCTTCTGAACAGGTGCTTGGCGACGCGATAAAAGGCCGCCGCGATGCCGTGCTGATCTCGACCAAGACCGCGCTGCCGATGGGCGATGGGCCGGGCGATTACGGCTCGTCACGTTCGCGGCTGATCAGATCCGTGGATGATGCGCTGAGGCGCCTCGGCACCGACTACATCGACCTTTTGCAGCTACACGCCTTCGATGCCGGCACGCCGATCGAGGAGGTGCTGTCGACGCTGGACAACCTGATCCGTGCCGGCAAGCTGCGCTATGTCGGCGTCTCCAACTTCTCCGGATGGCAAGTGATGAAGTCGTTGGCGCAAGCCGACAGCCAAGGCTATCCGCGCTATGTCGCCCATCAGGTCTACTATTCGCTGGTCGGCCGCGACTATGAGTGGGAGCTGATGCCGCTCGGCCTCGACCAGGGCGTCGGTGCATTGGTGTGGAGCCCGCTTGGCTGGGGCCGCCTGACCGGCAAGATCCGCCGTGGCCAGTCCCTACCGGAAAAGAGCCGGCTGCACGACACGGCAAGCTTCGGTCCGCCGGTCGAGGACGAGCATCTCTATCGAGTGATGGATGCCCTCGATGTCGTGGCCGAGGAAACCGGCAAGACCGTGCCGCAGATCGCCATCAACTGGCTGCTGCAGCGCCCGACCGTATCGTCGGTCATCATCGGCGCCCGCAACGAGGAGCAGTTGCGCCAGAACCTCGGCGCCGTCGGCTGGACCTTGACGCCGGGGCAGATAAGGCAGCTCGACGCGGCAAGCGAAGTCACCGCGCCCTACCCGTACTTCCCGTATCGGCGGCAGGAAGGCTTTGCCCGGTTGAACCCGCCGGTGGTTTGAGCGCATCGGGCCGTCATGGCGCAAGGTTCGCGGGCCAGCGCCCCCCTCTGGCCTGCCGGCCATCTCCCCCTCAAGGGGGGAGATCGGATGTCGCGGCGACTTTCGCCAATCGCAGGCGTAACAAGGGGCGGCGTTGTCGGTGGAGCTGCCAATCTGCCCACTTGAGGGGGAGATGTCCGGCAGGACAGAGGGGGGCGTCGTAGAACGCCGACCTCAAGAAGCCGTTGCTGCGAAACTTGCCCCTAGTGCAGCACAAACTCCCCATCCACCTTGCGCCATTCATTCGGCGCGATCAGCTTCTGGTGGGTGTAGCTGATCGAATGCAGCGGCCCGTCCAGCTTGGCCTTCCAGAATTCGATGAACTTGATCAGCACCGGAAACTTCGGCGCGAGATCGTAGTCCTGCCAGATGAAGCTCTGCAGCAGATGCGGGTGATCGGGAAAGTGATAAAGAATCTTGGCAGTGGTCAAGCCATAGCCTTTGAGCATCAGGTCCATTTCGGCATGGTCGCGCATGACGGTCCCCAGGTTGATTCGCCTGTCCTCCCACGGCTGATTGTGCGCGCCGCTGATTAACCGTCTATTGATTTTTTCTTCATCTGAACCGGCTTTAGCTTGCGAAAACATGCGGTTAGCAGCGCACCTCTTCGAGTGCTGACAGCCCTGGAGAAGCTCCCTGCGGCATCCCGCCGCGCGAATCCAACGTCTAATGTTGCCGTAACGGCGGAACTGGTAATAATGCCGCCGAATTCGCGGCCGTGTCGCCGCGATCCCGCCGGCATTTCAAGCCGGCGATTGGTTCGGGAGGAAAGTCAGGAATGTCCGAGGTTCATGTCCATCGCGTCCAGCCGGCGTGGAAGAAAAACGCGCTGATCGACAATGACACCTACCTGAAATGGTATGCCGACAGCGTCAAGAACCCGGACAAATTCTGGGGCAAGCACGGCAAGCGCATCGACTGGTTCAAGCCGTTCAGCAAGGTCAAGAACACCTCCTTCGACGGCAAGGTCTCGATCAAATGGTTCGAGGACGGACTGACCAACGTTTCCTACAACTGCATCGACCGGCATCTGAAGAAGCGCGGCAACCAGACCGCCATCATCTGGGAAGGCGACAATCCCTACGACGACAAGAAGGTCACCTATAACGAGCTCTACGAGCATGTCTGCCGGCTCGCCAATGTGATGAAGAAACACGGCGTCAAGAAAGGCGATCGAGTCACCATCTACATGCCGATGATCCCGGAAGCCGCCTATGCGATGCTGGCCTGCACGCGCATCGGCGCCGTCCATTCGATCGTCTTCGGCGGTTTCTCGCCGGATGCGCTGGCCGGCCGCATCGACGACTGCAAGTCGACCTTCGTTATCACGGCTGACGAAGGCCTGCGCGGCGGCAAGCCGATCCCTTTGAAGGAAAACACCGACAGGGCGATCGAGATCGCCGCGAAAGCCGGAACGAAAGTCGAAAAGGTGGTGGTCGTGCGACGCACCGGCGGCAAGACCGGCTGGGTTTCAGGCCGCGACGTCTGGTATCACGACGAGATCGCGACGGTGAAAGCCGAATGCAAGCCCGAGAAGATGAAGGCCGAGGACCCGCTGTTCATTCTCTACACGTCGGGTTCGACCGGCAAGCCGAAGGGCGTGCTGCACACCACCGCCGGCTATCTCGTCTACGTCTCGATGACCCACCAATATGTCTTCGACTACCATGACGGCGACATCTACTGGTGTACCGCCGATGTCGGCTGGGTCACCGGCCACAGCTACATCGTCTACGGCCCGCTCGCCAACGGCGCCACCACGCTGATGTTCGAAGGCGTGCCGAACTATCCGTCGCAGTCGCGCTTCTGGGAAGTCATCGACAAGCACAAGGTCAATATCTTCTACACCGCGCCGACGGCGTTGCGCGCGCTGATGGGCGCCGGCGATGCGCACGTGAAGAAGACGTCGCGCAAGTCGCTGCGCGTGCTGGGTTCGGTCGGCGAGCCGATCAACCCGGAAGCCTGGGAGTGGTATTTCAACGTCGTCGGCAACGGCAAGGTGCCGATCGTCGACACCTGGTGGCAGACCGAGACCGGCGGCATCCTGATCACGCCGCTGCCAGGTGCGACCGACCTCAAGGCGGGTTCGGCGACGCGGCCTTTCTTCGGCATCAAGCCGCAGCTGGTCGACGGCGAGGGCAAGGTGCTGGAAGGTGCGGCCGACGGCAATCTGTGCATCACCGATTCCTGGCCGGGCCAGATGCGCACCGTCTATGGCGATCACGACCGCTTCGTGCAGACCTATTTTTCGACCTACAAGGGCAAGTACTTCACCGGTGACGGCTGCCGCCGCGACGCCGACGGCTATTACTGGATCACCGGCCGCGTCGACGACGTCATCAACGTTTCCGGCCACCGCATGGGCACGGCCGAAGTCGAATCGGCGCTGGTCAGCCATGAGAAGGTTTCCGAGGCCGCGGTCGTGGGCTATCCCCACGACATCAAGGGCCAGGGTATCTACAGCTACGTCACCTTGATGAAGGGTGCCGAACCCACCGAGGAGCTGCGCAAGGAGCTTGTTGCCCATGTCCGCAAGGAGATCGGCGCCATTGCTTCGCCCGACAAGATCCAGTTCGCGCCGGGCCTGCCGAAGACGCGTTCCGGCAAGATCATGCGTCGCATCCTGCGCAAGATCGCCGAGGACGATTTTTCTGCCCTGGGTGACACCTCGACGCTGGCCGACCCGGCCGTCGTCGATGATCTGGTCGCCAACCGGCAGAACAAGAAGAGCTGATGCAGGCCGCGCTGGGCACTGTCAGCGAACTCTGGCGCTATCCGGCGAGTTCGCTTGCCGGCGAGCGCCTGAAAACAATCTCGGTCGACGTCGAGAGCATCGACGGCGACCGCCTGTTCGGCCTTGTCGACGTGTCCGACAACGAGATCGCACGACCGGACCGCGACGCGAAATGGCACAAGGTGCCGCGCATCCGCACCCGGCTGTCGCCGACCCTGGAACTCGAGATTGCCGTTCCCGAGGGCGACTGGCTGGCCGCGCCAAGCATCGAGAGCGACCGCGCGGTGTCGGCCTATCTCGGCTTCGAGGCCTCGCTCCGTCCGTTTCGCCGCGAGAATGCCGGGCCTGACTATTCCGGCCCGCTGACCGCGGAGCGCTACCGCAAGGCGCCGATTCATCTATTGACCACGGCTTCGCTGGCACGCCTGAAAGCATTGCACCCGGAAGGGGTCGCCGACCCGCGCCGCTTCCGCCCCAACATCGTTGTCGACATGGCGGCCATCGAAGGCTCGTTTCCCGAAACGGAATGGATCGGCCGCAAGCTTGCCGTCGGCGATCTCCTGCTGACCATCTCGGAACCCTGCCGCCGCTGCGGTTTCACCATTGTCGCCCAGGATGGCTTCGACCATGATCCGGCGATCCTGCGCAACCTGGTCCGTCACAACGCCCATAATCTCGGCGTCTATTGCACGGTCGACAGGCCGGCGCGCGTCGAAGTCGGCGACGCGATGCGCTTCCTGTAAGCTATCGATACAGATCCGCCCGTGTCGGCGGCAGGCCGCTTGGACCGCGCGCGCGCTTGGTCACGACGGTCTGGAAAATCTGTGCCGATGCGCGCTCGAAGGTGATCGAACAGCCCGTCAGGTAAAGCAGCCATAGCCGCGCCCTGGCCTCGCCCACCTCGGCGATTGCCTCATCGAAGCGGGCCTGCAGCCGCTCGGCCCACAGCCTGCAGGTGCGGGCATAGTGCTCGCGCAGGTTCTCGACATCGTAGACGAGAAAACCATGCGCCTCGAGATTGCCTGTTGTCATGCCGATGGTGTCGAGTTCGCCGCCGGGAAAGATATATTTGAGCAGCGCCTTGAACTCCGGCCCCTTGCGCAAGGTCTTCTTGATGTCGCCCTTGCTGCGCCGGGTGATGGCGTGGTGCAGATAGATGCCGCCCGGCTTCAGCAGGCGATGAATGGTCTTGAAATAAGTCGCATGGTTGGCGAGCCCGAGATGTTCGAACATGCCGATCGACGAGATCTTGTCGAAGCTGCCGGTGAGTTCCGCATAGGATTTGATCTCGATGGTGATGCGGTCCTCCAGCCCCTCGGCGCGAATGCGTTCGCGGGCCAGCTCGGTCTGCGCCTGCGACAGCGACACACCGTGGCCGACGACGCCGTAGTTCTTTGCCGCATGGATCAGCATGGCGCCCCAGCCGCAGCCGATGTCGAGCAGTCGTTCGCCCGGTTTCAGCCGGAGCTTGCGGCAGATGTGGTCGAGCTTGTCGACCTGGGCCTCGTCGATGCCATTGGCGAAATCCTTGAAGTAGCCGCAGCTATAGACCATGCGCTCGTCGAGAAAGAGCCGGTAGAAGGCGTTCGAGATGTCATAGTGATGCTGGATCGCCTCCTGGCTCGAACCGCTGACATAGGGATTGCGCCCCGACAGATCGGTCCGCGCGCTCATCTGCTTGCGTGCCAAAAGCACGGAAGGCAGGTCGCGCAGGATCGCCATTTTCGGCAGCGACTTGAGCTTGGTTCTGAGCTTGCCTTGCGACGGCAGGGCATAAAAATCGAAGATCGTCCCGTCTTCGATGTCGATGGTCTTGGAAATCCACATCTCGATCAGCGTCGACAGGGACGGTCGCTTCACGATCTGCCAGACGATGTCCTGGTCGTTGATGGTGAGCACCGGACCAGTGGCGGGGCCTATCCGCTCCCCGGTCCACAGCCTGACCGCAAAACCCGGCTTCAATGTTTCGATCACCGTTCGAACGATGCGAGCGGCCTTTTCGGCTGCCTCCATGCGATTCCTCCGAATGCTGGCTCAGGGGCAGAAGTTTGCCCGGTCGGCCTGGCAATCGCAAGCCGGCCCGCACCAGGCCCGCCCCTTGGTTAATTTCAGACCTGCACCTTGTCTTTTGCTGCAATGCACCCCATCATGAGTATGTGTTCAACAAATCGAAAGGAGGTGATCCGATGTCGAGTGATTTCGTTTTCCAGAACGTGGCCTCAGCGGATTGCACTTTCGGGAAGCAGTCTTCCCGTTAAGGCGCGAAATGCGCGGCGGCTGACCTGATAGGTCATCGCCATGGGCCGCGCCACGGACGGAAACACGGAAGGCCGCCGGCTTCGAAAGAAGCGGCGGCCTTTTCCGTTTGCGGACCAGACTACTGGGTCAATGCGATCTTTTCGGTGTTGCGAATGATTTCCTGAAAGGCGTCGTCCAATTCGGCTCCGGTGGACACGTCGAAGAAATGCCTCTTGGCGGCGGAGGTATCCTTCGACGAACAATCCTTCAGCACCGCCTTTGCCTGGTCCCGCTCGGTTGTCGACATATCCTTGTCGTCCAGATCGAAGCCGATGGTGAAAATCTCGATGCCGTCGTTTTTCATGTTGTCGCACAGCGTTTCGGCGTTGCCGCGCGCAAGGGTGCCCTGCCTGTTGTAGCTGTCCCCAGCACCGGCGAAGGCCGTATTGAACTGGCCATCGGTCATCAGGATCGCGACCTTGGCGATCTTCTTCGGATCGGCATCCGAGGCACCCTTGCCAAGACCGGCATTCCTGATCGCAGTGCGCCATTGCGGCGACAGCATATAATAGGTCCACTGAATGGCGATCGCGCCGGCCGTAAACCCATTGGCCCGGAAGTCCTCGATCGATTCAAGCAAGGCATCGGAATCGGCGGTCAGCGGGATCACTTTCGCATCAGGGCACCTGTTCATGTCCCCGTCACCGAGATGATCGTCCCGGTTGACCAGAGCATAGTATTTCTTGCCGTTCCCGTCGGTGCGGACAGTATCCGGGCCGTCGGCGCTCATATCCGCGTTGCCGTTCTTGTCCTTGCGCTCGGTGGCGCAATTGTCGGGGCGTGGCATCGCCGCGCCGACAATGGAGATGTAGTCGCTGAAGGACGGCAGCAGATTTTTGCCCGTCTTGGCGACGAGAAGCGGACTGCCGGCGACGGGTGGGAGCTCAGTGCTGGCTTGTTTTTCGGCATAGACGTTTTCCGCCAGCTTGCCGGCGTTGACGCCAGATGCATAAGGCACAATCGCGACGCGGATGCGGGGGTTCTGCGGATCCTGTTTCTGCAGCATCGTCTGGACGGCGTTTTTTGCAGCTGTTTTCAGATCGCCGATTTTGTCGACCTTGCCGCGCTTGGCCATCGACCCCGTTATGTCGAGCATCATCGCCACTTCGACGGTCTTGTCCGAATAGAGCGCCGTCGTGGAGGCGGCGACGCGTTTCATGTCGCCCGTGCCAAAAATCGGGAAATACAGCCCGACATCGACATGGGCGTCAGCCTGGACCGTCTTGGCGGTCCTGTTGACGATCAGCCTGTCGAGTACGATCTGGTCGGCCTGCAGAATGCCTGCCTGGCTGTTGGCGTCGAGAAAGGCCTGCACCGATTTGTTGGCATCGGCTTCCTTGATGGCGCCGGTCGTTAGGTCGCGTGCCGTCGATGTGACCGCGGCGTCGACGACGCCTTGGAGGCTCGATCTGGCATTGTAGAGCTGCGATACGTTGACCGAGAAGCCAACAGCCAGCGCCAAGACCGAGGCGCTGAGGCCGAACAGGATTGCGAAATTTCCACCGCGATCCCTGGCGAACCCGCCGATCGCGTGAACAAGACCCCCGTAATTCCGCATCCTACAGCCTCCATTCGCCTCGGCCTCGTCGCCGCGGACAGGGCAATGCAGGATTCCCGCCGGATGACGCCGCTGGCTGGCAGAAGGCCGGCCGCTTGCCGCCAAATCATTGTTTTTGTTCGGCTTCAAGCTCCGCAAAGGTGAATGACTGGTAAACAGAAAAGCGCGGCCGCGGCTGCGTTTACGAGCCGGTTACCATGCTCAAGACGAAGCAATCACGGAATCCCGATGACGTCCTGTTGCGGGACAGGGTCCGTGTGCCGAAGCGGGCCAGTTGTCCCGAGACTGCAGGGCGCGAAATGATCGGATCCAACGCCTCCGGCCGTCGAAAGACCAAAGCGCCATCACGTTTGAAAACCAGGGCCGCTTTTGGCCGCGCCTCAAGGGGGTGTTGAGATTCAGGTCAGGCCAGGTCGAAAATGATGGCTTTCGAGAACCGGAGCGGAGCGGACATTTGGTCCGTGAGCACCGGAAGCGCAGAAAGCCGTCATTTGCAGACCGGCCTCACCTGAATCGACATACCGTTAGGCCAGCATCTGTGCGCCGACGGTCCTGTCGATACCGTGGTAGGGCGGGTTGAACAGATTGCCTTCCTGTTCATAGGTCCATACCTTGAACAGGCTGAGCCGGTGGGCGCCGAAACTATGCAGCAGCGGCACGTCGGTGGCGTCGCGGCCGCGGGCGATGACGATGCGGCCGATTCTTGGCGTGTTGTGGCGAGGATCGAACGTGTACCATTTGCCGTCGAGGAACACTTCCAGCCACGCCGAAAAGTCCATCGGTGCCGGATCGGCTGGCACGCCGATATCACCGAGATAGCCGTTCACATAGCGTGCCGGAATATTCATGCAGCGGCAAAGCGTGATCGCCAGATGAGCGAAGTCGCGGCAGACCCCGACGCGTTCCTCATGCGCCTGAGCCGCCGTGCGGGTCGAGCGCGCATAGCCATAGCCGAACGACAGCCGGTTGTGGACATAGTCGACGATCGCCTGCACGCGCGCCCAGCCGGACGGAATGTCGCCGAAGAGCTGCCAGGCCAGGCTGCTCAGATGATCCGTCTCGCAATAGCGGCTGCCCAGGAGATAACCGAGAACTTCGTCCGGCAGGTCCGCCACCGGCACTTCCCTGGCCAGCGTGTTTACCTCGTCCGTCTCGCCGCTGTCCTCGACGACCGCGTCGTACAGGATGCGAAAACCACCGGCGGGCGCTGTGAAGCGCCGGCAGGCATTGCCATGCAGATCGTGGTACAGCCTTGTCGGCACCGCGGGCGAGGTCAGCACCCGCGTCTGCCGCTTGATATCAGCCTGCCTGTCCCGATGGATCTCGAGCACTGAAATCACCGGCGTGGCGGCTACGCATTCGATGGCGATTTCATAGCCGAGCCGGATCAGCATCGTTGGTCCCCCCTTCGATCTTGTGAGAAGCAGTCCTTCCCAAACGCCCGGAGGATACCGTGGTTCCCTGGGCCGATCGAAAAGCCCACCCCGTGTCTTCCCCTGCCGCGGTCGAGACGTTAGGTTCGGCAACCCCACCAGCGCTCCCCGGACTCAAGGAAAATCATGTATTCAAGCAGAAAATTCGCGGCCTTCCTCTTCGACATGGACGGCACGCTCATCAATTCCATCGCCTCGGCGGAACGGGTGTGGAGCGATTGGGCACGCCGCCAGGGCCTCGACGTCGCTGCCTTCCTGCCGACGATCCATGGCGTACGCGCGATCGAGACCATCACCGGCCTGGCGCTGCCGGGCGTCGACCCGGCACACGAGGCTGATCTGCTGCTGAAGGCCGAGGCGGCCGATCTCGAAGGCATTATCCAGATCGCCGGCGCCGTGGCATTTCTCGATTCGCTGCCGCCCGAACGCTGGGCGATCGTAACCTCCGCCCCACGTGAGCTGGCGCTGTTG
>NZ_RZRW01000008.1:0-28053 GCF_003998745.1 Mesorhizobium sp. M7A.F.Ca.US.014.04.1.1
GAATAGAGCAGGAACTGGCCGAGCGTGCCTGGCGATATCGAGCCTTCGAGCACGTCGCGCGAGCCGAACCACAGCACCGCCACGACGGACGAGAAGATGGTGAAAATGGCGAAGAAGGTTAAGAAGGAGCGCGCGAAGATCGAGGAGCGTGCCGCCTCGAAAGCAGCTTCCACCGCAGCCGAGAAATGCCCGGTGACCAGCTTCTCATTGGTGAAGGCCTGCAGCGTGCGCACCGCGCCGATCTGCTCGCTGGCATAGGCGGTGGCATCGGCCAGCGTATCCTGCGCCTGACGTGATTTGCGCCGCACCGAACGGCCGAAGGCGACCAGCGGCAGCACGATCACGGGTATTGCCGCGATGACCAGGCCGGACAGTTTCGGGCTGGTGATGACCATCATCCCCACCGCGCCAAGGCCGAGGATGACATTGCGCAGCGCCACCGAGGCCGTCGCTCCGACCGCCGACTTGACCTGCGTCGTGTCGGCGGCAAGCCGCGACACGATCTCGCCCGACTGGGCGGTGTCGAAGAAGGCAGGCGACAGCGTCGTCACATGGGCAAACACATCGCGCCTGATATCGGCGACGACGCGCTCGCCCAGCGTGATGACGAAATAGTAGCGGCCGGCCGATGCTGCCGCCAGCAGGGCGGCCATAGCCACCAGCGCTGCGAAATATTCGGCAATGAAGGTCGTGCTGGACGACGAGAAGCCATGATCGATCATGCGACGCACCGCCAGCGGCAGCGCCAACGTGGTTGCCGCCGCGATAACCAGCGAGATAATGGCGCCGACGACCAGCGTGCGGTAGTGCGTGATGTAGGGGAACAGGCGCCTGAGCGGCTTGAGCGAACGCCGGCGCTCGTCTGCGCTGGTGATTTGCGCCATCCCGATGTTTCCTCCAGCCGTCCTTGGGGTCTGCGCCTCAATATGCGCTTGCCGCGGCCTTGTGATTCAATTCCGGCTGATGTATAGGCTCGCCGACCGTTTTAGAAGCCGTGGCTCCTCAATAGCTGCGGCTTCGAGTTTTAAAAAGGGGCGCATCGACGCAGGCTTATGCCCGTCGCCAGCGCCGGCAAGCCAGGAACCGAACCATGAAGACCGACATCCATCCCGATTACCACACCATCAAGGTCGTCATGACCGATGGCACCGAATACACGACCCGTTCGACCTGGGGCAAGGAAGGCGATACGATGAACCTCGATATCGACCCGACCACCCACCCGGCTTGGACCGGCGGCCAGCAGACCCTGCTCGACCGCGGCGGCCGCCTGTCGAAGTTCAAGAAGCGTTTCGAAGGTTTCGGCATCTAATTGCATGTCGCCCAAAAGTGCGAAGCGGTTTTGGGATAACGACTTGCATCAAGTAAGAACTTAAGCCAAACGAGCTTTCACAGATCGAAAACCCGCCCTGTGGCGGGTTTTTTGTTGCGGCGCGGTCCTACTCGGCCAGCAATTCCCTTAACGCCATGCGCTTGTAGGCGGCGACCAGCCTGTCGCCCTCCTGCCGCTCAACCGAGATCGCCAGCCGCATGGCGGCCTCGCCCATCTGCCAGACCAGAAACGCCGTGGTTTCCAGTGTCGCCGGATCGGCTGCCGGCCGCAGCCGTTTCAGCACCGCGCTGAGGAATTCGGCGTTGGCACGGCTGTCGGCGAGTTCGAGCTGGCGCAGCGCCTTGTCAGCCTGCGTGCCCGACCAGATGTCGCGGATCACCGGCTCGGCCAGGAACAGCCGGTAATAGATGTCGACCAACTCTGAAAACGCGGACTGCAGGCCTTCGGCGTCGCTGATGCCAGCCAGTGCTGCCGAAATGCAGGACTGGCTTTCGGCGGTGTAGCGCTCGGCCAGCGCCCAGATGATCGCCCGCTTGTCCGGAAAGAACTGGTAGAGCGACCCGATCGACACCCCAGCGCGCTCCGCCACCTCACCCATGCGCATGGCATCGCTGCCTTGCTCGGCGATCAGCGCCGAGGCAGCCGCCAGCATGCGCTCGACCCGCTCGCGGCTGCGCTGCTGGCTCGGCGCCCGACGCGGTGAAGCAGCCTGCTTCTGTGCGGAAACGGGGGTTGCCGCGTCTTCCATACCTGACTCCAAATGCCGCCAAAATCACTTGACTCGAAAAATACGAGGGTTTATCACGTTTTGCAAATGTGAGGATTAATCACGTTTATGCGGAGGAAAGCACAATGGGCATCTGGAGCAACTGACATGATCGCGAAACTTCTTCCCACTCTCATCTTCATTGCCGCACTTGGCTCAGGCGTCGTCGGCGGCGTCTTCTTTGCTTTCTCCAGCTTCGTCATGCCGGGCCTCGCCCGCATGCCAGCCGCAAGCGGCATTGCCGCGATGAATTCCATCAACGTCACAGCGGTGACGCCGCTGTTCATGACAGCACTGTTCGGCACGGCTCTCGTCTGCATCGTTGTCGCCATCGGTGCGGTGATCGGCTGGAACCAGCCAGGCTCGCTCTGGCTGGTTGCCGGCAGCCTGCTCTATCTCATCGGCATCGTGGTGGTGACGATGATCTTCAACGTCCCGCTCAACGATGCGCTCGCCGCCCTCGATCCGGCCAGCAGCAATGGCGCAAGCCTGTGGTCGCGCTACCTCGACGAGTGGGTGATGTGGAACCATGTCCGCACCATCAGCGGCATAGCCGCGCTGGCATCCTTCTGGTTCGCCGCGCGTTGAAAAGGATGGATGGAGCCACCGATGAAGGATCAATATTCGAATATGGCCTTCGGCATGGCAATCGGAGTTGGTGTCGGTGCCGCGGTCGGCACCGCTCTGGATGACCTTCCGATGGGCGTCGCCGCGGGTATTGCGATTGGCGCCGCCTTCGGAGCGTGGCGACGCAAGTGACGGCAGCGCCGGCGGCCTCTACGCCTTTGTCTTCCGATCGGAATGACCGAGGTCGCGGTCCGGATCAATGACATCGCGGACCAGTTGCTTCAGCTTGGCCGCGTCCGGAAAACCGCCGTCGCGCTTGCGATCCCAGACAAGCACGTCATTGCAGGAAATGGTGAAGATGCCGCCGGTGCCCGGCACCAGCGTTACTTCGCCGAGGTCCGTGCCGAAGGTCGACAGCAGCTCCTGCGCCATCCAGCCGGCGCGCAACAGCCATTGGCACTGCGTGCAGTAGGTGATGCGGATGGCGGGGAGCACTCTCTCGCTCATGCCGGGCTGAGCTCCGCTCATGCCGCGCTGAGCTTGGCCATGGTCTCGTCGTCGACTTCGAAGTTGGCGTAGACGCTCTGCACGTCGTCGTCGTCCTCGAGCGTGGCGACCAGTTTCATCAGCGACTGTGCCCGCTCCTCGTCGACCGGAACGTTGTTCTGCGGCCGCCAGATCAGCTTCACCGATTCTGCCTCGCCGAGCGAGGTTTCCAGAGCCTTCGACACCTCACCGAGATTCTCGAAGGCGCAATAGATGGTGTGGCCTTCCTCGTCGGTTTCCACGTCGTCGGCGCCGGCTTCGATTGCCGCTTCCATGACCTTGTCGGCGCTGCCGGCCGATGCCGGATAATAGATCTCGCCGACGCGGTCCCACATGAAGGAAACCGAGCCCGTTTCGCCCATCGCGCCGCCGGCCTTGGTGAAGGCAGCACGCACATTGGACGCCGAGCGGTTGCGGTTGTCGGTCAGCGCCTCGACAATGACAGCGACGCCGCCCGGGCCATAGCCCTCATAGCGCACGGCTTCGTAATTCTCGGCATCGCCCATCGAGGCCTTGTTGACGGCGCGCTGGATGTTGTCCTTCGGCATCGACACCGCCTTGGCGTTCTGGATCGCCAGGCGCAAGCGCGGGTTCATCGATGGATCGGGCGTCCCGCTCTTGGCGGCGACGGTGATTTCGCGCGCCAGCTTGGAAAACATTTTAGACCGCACCGCATCCTGGCGGCCCTTGCGGTGCATGATGTTCTTGAACTGTGAATGGCCAGCCATGGCACCCCTGTCGTCTTCTCGGCTAGAGCATCGCGAAGCGAAGTGATCTGACCTCGTCTTCCGCAATGCCCGAATTCAAAATTTCAGAGCGTCCCAGGTGCACCTCTTGGAAGCACGGCGTTCTCTGTCGGAATGGCCGGCTTATAGATAAATCGGCTCAATTCGTCCAGCCGCACCGCGCATGCGGCGCAAGACGTGACCTGCTGCGGCCGCTCACGCCTCGAGGTCCGACTTCAGTCGGTCGATGATGCTGAGCGCATGGCCGGCATACTGGCTGATCCAGCGGTCGTGGATCTGCTTGATCGGCAGCGCGTTGAGATGGTTCCAGCGCTCGCGGCCGTCGCGCCGCGCAACGATCAGGTCGGCCTCCTCCAGCACCTTCAGATGCAGCATGACCGTGCAGCGATCGATATCGGGAAAGGCCTCGCACAGCATGCCGGTCGTCTTCGGCGCGTCCTTCAGCTGATCCAGCATTTCGCGCCGGCGCGGATGCGCCAGCGCCTTGAAAACATTGTCGTCTTGCGATCTGCTTGACATGTTATGTTTATATAACGTATCTTTGGACCGATCAAGGGAAGGAGCTGTGGATATGTCACTTGGATTCAGTGTTTCCGGACGCATCGGCAAGCCGGTCGCCGACGTCTTCGACGCAGTCGTCAATCCGAAGAAACTGAGCGGCTATTTCACCACGATCGGCGGCGCCAGCGCCCCGCTGGAAGCCGGCGCCGGCGTCGTCTGGTGGGGCAAGGTGCCGGTTGAGGTCGACGAAGTGGTCAAGGACCGCCGCATCGTGCTGCGCTGGGATGCCACCGATGAGGACGGCAAGCCGGCCTACAAAACCCGCATCGAGATGAACTTCGAACCGCTGGACGATGGCGGCACCTTCGTCACCATCGCCGAGAGCGGCTGGCAGGAAGGCGCGGTCGGCCTGAAGAAGTCCTACCTCAATTGCGAGGGCTGGTCGCAGATGCTGGCCTGCATGAAGGCCTATGTCGAGTACGGCATCAATTTGCGCGACGGTTACTACCGCAGCGAGATGAAAGGCGAACCCGCCAACGAGACCAATGTTTGAGCGACCCGACATCTGAGCAACCAGAAGGAAGAGGAGGCCTTTGCGATGAAGAAAGTAACGCCATTCCTGATGTTCGAGGGCAAGGCCGAAGAGGCAATGACCCTCTATTGCGAGACCATTCCCGGCAGCAGCGTCCTCGACGTCACGAATTACGGCCCCGGCGAAGACGGTCCGCAAGGAACGGTCAAACTAGCGCGGGTGTCGATCGCCGGCCTGGAAGTCATGGTCTTCAACAGCCCCGTCCACCATGCATTCACCTTCACGCCATCGGTGTCGCTGTATGTGGACTGTTCCTCCGAGGATGAACTGAACCGAATTGTCGAGACGCTGGGCAAGGATGGCGCGTTCCTGATGCCATCGGACAATTACGGCTTCAGCCGCCGTTTCGCATGGCTAAACGACAGGTTCGGGGTCTCCTGGCAGATCAATCTCGCATGACTGGTCTGTGCAAGGGCGACCACCCTGCTGCTCTTGCCTCAATGCCCGCCGCCCGGCTTCTTGCGCCGCCGCGCCAGCATGTTGAGCCCCTCGACCAATGCCGAAAAGCCCATCGCCGCATAGATGTAGCCCTTGGGCACATGGTAGCCCATGCCGTCGGCGATCAGTGTCATGCCGATCATCAAAAGGAAGCCCAGCGCCAGCATGACAATGCTCGGGTTTTTGGCGATGAAGTTGGCCAGCGGCCCGGCCGCCAGCATCATCACGCTCACCGCCACGATCACGGCGATGTACATGATGGCGATCTCGTCGGTCATGCCGACGGCGGTGATGATCGAATCGATCGAGAAGACCAGGTCGAGCAGCAGGATCTGGAAGATCGCGCCGGCGAGGCTGATCTGCAGCGTCTCGCCCATCATCGTATCCTTGTGGTCGTCGGGATCGACCGTGTGATGGATCTCCTTGGTCGCCTTCCAGACCAGGAACAGGCCGCCGGCGATCAGGATCAGGTCGCGCCAGGAAAAACCATGGCCGAAGGCCGTGAATACCGGCGTGGTCAGCTGGACGATGATCGAAATGGTGGCCAGCAGCACCAGCCGCATGATCAGCGCCGCCGAGATGCCGAGCCGGCGGGCACGGGCCCGTTGTGCTTCCGGCAGCTTGTTGGTCAGGATCGAGATGAAGATCAGATTGTCGATGCCGAGCACGACCTCGAGCACAATCAGCGTCAGCAGCGCGACCCAGGCGGTTGGATCGGACACAAATTGAAAATGCGGCGCCAGGAATTCGATGAGCTGCATGGAGGTCGTCCCCTCTTTTAACGATCTAGAGCAGTGTCGCCGGCAGTTAGGTACTAAGCGTGCCTATATCAATGTCATGACCAGAAGGACGGTGCGGTTTCCTCCAGCCGCGGGCCGCGACGAAACGGCGCGATCCGCTCGGTCAGCCCGGTGCGGTCGGAAATATCGACGCCGACGCCGCACAAGGTCGCCGGTCCGGTCGCCGCTTCGAAGCGGCCTTTCGGCACTTTCGACAGGAACCGGTTGAGCGGCTCCTCCTTGTCCATGCCGAGCGAGGAATCATAGTCGCCGCACATGCCGGCGTCGGACATATAACCGGTGCCGCCATTGAGGATCTGGTGATCGCCGGTCGGCTGGTGGGTATGGGTGCCGACGACGAGGCTGGCACGGCCGTCGACGAAATGCGCGAAGCACATCTTTTCCGAGGTCGCCTCGGCGTGGAAGTCGATGATCACGGCATCCGCCTGCTCGCCGAGCGGACAGGCGGCAAGCTCGCGTTCGCCGGCCTGGAAGGGATCGTCGAGTTCGGGATGCATGAACACCCGGCCCATGATGTTGGCGACCAGCACGCGCGCGCCGCTCCTGGCGATGTAGACGCCGGAGCCGCGCCCGGGCGTGCCCTTGGGAAAGTTCGAGGGGCGCAGGAAGCGCTCTTCGCGCGGCGCGAAGGCGAGTGCGTCGCGCTGGTCCCAGACATGGTTGCCGGTTGTGACGACATCCGCACCGGCCGCGATCGTCTCGCGAAAGATATCTTCGGTGATGCCGAAGCCGCCGGCGGCGTTCTCACCGTTGACGATGACGAAATCGAGTTTGAAGTCGGAGATCAAGCCGGGCAGTTGTTCCCACACCGCCGTCCGTCCCGTCTTTCCAACCATGTCACCGAGGAAGAGAAGTCTCATATGATCCCGCACCGAAGGTCAGCGAAGCAAAAGCTGCATGACGTCTGTGAAAGATCATGCGTCCTTTTATCTACAATTTTGACGCGAAGCGGCGCAACCCGCTCTCGGTCAGTATTTCCGGAATGACGACGTCATGTTCCTCATCCGGCACCATTGCCACCTCCTGGCAGTCGAAGGCGATGCCGACCAGCCGCGGCGGCTGTCCCTTGTCGATCAGCTTGGCGATGGCGCGGTCGTAATAGCCGGCACCATAGCCGATGCGATGGCCGCGCGCATCGAAGGCGGCGAGCGGCACCAGCATCACCGAGGGGTCGAGCACTTCTGCTTCTTCATGCGGGCCGACCGTGCCGAAACCCATCTCGACCATCGGCGCGCCGCGCACCAGTTCGCGAAAGACGATCGTGGTTTTGTCGAGAATGGCCGGCAGGCAAAGCCGCGCGCCCCTTTCGCGCAAGGCAAACATCAGCGGCCTGACGTCGACTTCCGAGCGCATCGGCCAGAAGCCGGAAACGATCTGGCCCGGCTCAATGTGGAGGTGATCGCGTGCCGTCTCTGCCATTTCAAGCGCGACCTCCACCCGCCAGAATTCGTCGAGCGCATCGCGGCGTCCGAGGGCCTCGCGGCGAAGCTGCTTTTTGAGGTCTTTGAGAGAGGTCATGCAGTCAGGGTAGAAAAGGTCAGATCTGGATGGAGTGTTGGGAGCGACGTTTTCCACCGCAATCATCCACCGAAATGCGGGACGCGTGGCAATAAGTGACGATCCACACAACCGGTGGAGAGAGCGATCCCGGGAACCTACAAAGTAGGTGGGCGCCGTGTGAGAAAACCCACGGGTCTTCCCAGGGACAGCTCCCTAAGGATCGTTAAGGCCCCGGGGAAAATGTTCTCCTGCCGGGAAGCACAGACCGTCCCGCCCAATATAGGCTGCCGGCCGGCTAAGCGCCAGTGAGACGGGCACTCTTTCCGTGTTGGTTCAGGCCCTCGCGCCGCCAACACCTCACCCTTGCACAGGCACGGCCTCGTCCTTACGGTCGCGATGACCAACCGAGGAGCAAGAATGCGTTTCGAAGGCACGGCGGCCTATGTCGCCGACAAGGATCTGATGGTGGCCGTCAATGCGGCGATCGCGCTGGAGCGGCCCTTGCTGGTCAAGGGCGAGCCCGGCACCGGCAAGACGGAACTGGCCCGCCAGGTGGCGGCTGCACTCGGCCTCGACCTCATCGAATGGCACGTCAAGTCGACGACGCGGGCGCAGCAGGGCCTGTACGAATATGATGCCGTCTCGCGGCTGCGCGACAGCCAGTTGGGCGACGAGCGCTTCAACGACATCAGGAACTACATCAAGCGCGGCAAACTCTGGGAGGCTTTCGCCGCCGGCAAGAAGGTCGTGCTCTTGATCGACGAGATCGACAAGGCCGACATCGAATTCCCAAACGATCTCCTGCAGGAACTCGATCGGATGGAGTTCTTCGTCTACGAGACCGGCGAAACCATCCGCGCCGCCGTCAGGCCGATCGTCATCATCACCTCCAACGACGAGAAGGAGTTGCCGGACGCGTTCCTGCGCCGCTGCTTCTTCCATTACATCCGCTTTCCCGACGTCGACACGCTGCACAGAATCGTCGACGTCCACTATCCCGGCATCAAGCAGAACCTGGTTCGGGCAGCCCTCACCCAGTTCTACGAGATCCGCGAAGTGCCGGGGCTGAAGAAAAAACCGTCGACCTCCGAGGCGCTCGACTGGATCCGCCTGCTGGTCGCCGACGATATCGCGCCCGAGGATCTGCGCGCCGACCCGAAGAACGCGTTGCCCAAGCTGCATGGCGCATTGCTGAAGAACGAACAGGATGTCCATCTGTTCGAGCGGCTTGCCTTCATGGCGCGCAGGCAAGGGTGAGGCGCCGGGCACTTGCTACGATCGAGCTTCGCTTGCGCCCTGAGCACGATGACGGTCCCTTGCCTCTTGCGGCGCGACGTTTCTGGGGCCGAAGACGACGAAGCTGATGACGGCAAGGGCAAGAACGCCGATCCCGCTATAGAGCATGACCCAGCCAAAACCGTTGACCAAGGCGGCATGCGCAAGCGCGCCGGACGGGTCGAGGGTCGCCAGCCTGGGCGAATATTGGGAGAGGCCATCGAGATTTCCGGTGGCGATCTTTTCCGCCAACGCGCGCAATTCGTCCGGGTCAAGGGCCGTGCCCAATGCGGTTTTGAGATAGGAAGCAATTCCCTGCGTCAACAGCAGGCCCAGCACCGCGATGTTGATGGCGAGCGTGATCAGCCGCGCGCTGATATCGATGCCCGAAGCCATGCCGGCGCGATCCGGCGACACCGAACCCGTCGTGGTGTTGGTGGTCGGTGAGTTGGTGAGGCCGATACCGATACCGGCGATCAGCGTACCGGGCAGCATGGTCAGCCAGCTGGCTCCCTCAAGGCTCGAACCTATCCTCATGGCGATAAAGCCGACCCCCAATGTCAGCAACCCGAGCGGGATCGCCACCCGCGCCTGATAGCGGGCGCGCAGGCGCTCGGCGGTCGAGGACATCAGCATCAAGGGAAGCGTGTAGACGAGCAGCAGCAGGCCGGTCGTGGTGCTGTCGTAGCCGAGCACACCCGAAAAATAGATCGGCAGATACATGATGAACGGCCAATAGCTGAAATTCATGCCGATGCCGCCCATGATCGCTCCCGAAAATTGACGGATCCGGAACACCGAGAAATCGAACATCGGATAGGGGCTGATCTTCTCGGCAACGAGGAACGCGGCGAAGGCCAGCACGGCAGCACTTGCCACGCCGATGCGGGCACCAGAGCCGAGATCGGCCCCTTGCGTGATCAGATAGGAGAAGCCGAACACCGCGAACGAGAGCGTCAGGATACCGGCACGGTCAAGCTTCTGGGCATTGTGGTCGCGTGATTCGGTGACACCGGCACCGATGAAGACCAGCGCAAGGATGGCAAGCGGCACATGGATGAGGAACACCCACTGCCAGCTCGAGAACGCGACGATCAATCCACCGATGGCGGGACCAAAGCCAAGCCCGATCCCCGAGACGACGCTCCAGGCCACAAAAGCCTTGCCGCGTTCGCTGCCGTCCTGAAACTGGTGGGACAAGACGGCCACGCTGCAAGTGAACATCGCCCCTCCCGCCAGGCCTTGCAGGAAGCGTGCAATGATGAGGAGCGAAGCGCTCGGCGCGAGGCCGCACAGCAGTGAGGCCAGCCCGAAGGCGATGGTGGCGATCACCATCACCCGTTTGCGGCCGAAGCGGTCGGCCAGCGTTCCTGTCGCCATCAGCACCGTGGTGCAGGCAATGGTGTAGGCGTTCATGATCCATTGCAGATCCTTGAAGTCGGCGGCGAGCACGCTTTCCAGTTTCGGAAGGATCACCGGGACGCTGGAGATTTCGAGGCCGAACAGCAGCGAGGCAAGGCAGGCCCCGGCAAGCGCAACGGTGTTTCGGTCGATTTGAAACGTCATGTCGATCACTTTCTGTCGAAGCATTCTGGAACCGGGCTGGCTCTTCAAACTGCGGTCGAGATGACATAGACGAGGCTTTACTATGAAAAAAGACTATGCATTTCTATTTCAGAGATAACAAAATGGAATGACGGAGATGGCCAGTCTCGATGTCGATGCCGTGCGCACTTTCGTCATGGTGGCCGACCTGCAGAGCTTCACCCGGGCGGCTGCAGCACTTGGCAGCACCCAGGCGACGATCAGCGTCAAGTTGCGGCGGCTCGAGGAAAAGCTCGGCGCACGTTTGATCGAACGAACCCCGCGCCGCGTGGCACTGTCGGAAAGGGGGGCTGTCTTCCTGCCCGTGGCCCGCGAATTCCTTGCCGCCCATGAACGCGCCGTCGCGGAATTTTCCGCGGCGCCATGTCGGCTTGCGCTCGGCTTCGTCGATCATGTCGCGGGGCCTGAGCTTTCCACGCTGATCGCCCAGCTTCATGCCCACGATCCGTCGCTCGCGCTCAACATACGGATCGATACCAGCTCCATGCTGGAAGAAGCTTTCGATCGCGGCGAACTCGATGCGGTGATTGTGCACCAGGAAGATGACAGTCGACGCGGTGAAGCTTTGTCGCGCACCCACTATGGCTGGTTCGCGGCACCTGGCTTCGAATGGCGACCAGGCACGCCCCTGCGCCTGGCTCTTTTAAGCACCAGATGCAATTGCCCGGACCGTATGAGAGCGGTCGAAGCGCTGGACCGGGCAGGCATCGCCTGGAATGAGGCTTTCGTCGGCGGCGGCGGCGCTGCCGTCAACATCGCGGTATCGGCGGGCTTTGCCCTTTCCGCCCTCGCTTACCGGGTTGTGCCCCCGGGCTTGATCGAGGTGGGCCGCAAACTCGGCCTGCCACCAATTCCCCCGTCCGAGATCGTTTTGCAGTCGCACGCTCTGCCGCCGCGGGCGCGGGAGGCGCTGCACATGCTCGCGACCGCTTTTCGCGAATATAATTCGCCTGCCGAATAGGCAAGGGTGTTCCTGATCCCGATTCTATTGGTATGGATCGGGTTCCAGACTTCAGAGGGAACGAAATGTCCGAGATAATCGTCCGCCCGCTCGCGCAGTCCGACCACGCCGATTGGCGGCGCCTGTGGACCGACTATCTCACCTTCTATGAGACGAAGCTGCCGGAAGAGGTCTACGCCGTCACCTGGAAGCGGCTGTTCACTCCGGGCGAATTCGAGCCAAAAGGCTTCATCGCCACACTGGACGGCAAGGCGGTCGGTCTCACGCACTTCCTGTACCACCGCTCCGGCTGGTCGGAGAAAAACAACTGCTATCTGCAGGATTTGTTCGCCGACCCGGATGTGCGCGGCAAGGGGATCGGCGCCGCCCTTATCAACGCAGTGAAGGAAGAGGCGGCAAAGATCGGCGTCAAGAATGTCTACTGGATGACGCACGAGACCAACGCCACCGCGCGCAAGCTTTACGACCACGTCGCCCGCCGCACGGGCTTCATCGAGTATGATTTGCTGTAACCGGCCATGTTCATCCCCTTCTTCCTTGAACTGAAGGCTGCACGCGTTCCCGTCTCGCTCAGGGAATATCTGTCGCTGCTCGAAGGGCTGGAAGCCGGGTTGGTCGACTACGACGTCGAAGGTTTTTATTACCTCGCCCGCGCCGCCCTGGTGAAGGACGAGCGCCACATCGACCGCTTCGACCAGGTGTTCGCGCATGTCTTCAAGGGCATTGAAGCGCTGGGCGGACCGGACGCGCTGGACGTCGCCAATATCCCCGAGGAATGGTTGCGCCGCCTCGCCGAAAAGCACCTGACCGACGAGGAGAAAAAACTGGTCGAGGCGCTCGGCGGGTTCGAAAAGCTGATGGAGACTTTGAAACAGCGACTCGAGGAGCAAAAAGGTCGCCACCAGGGCGGCTCGAAATGGATCGGCACCGGCGGAACCTCGCCATTCGGCGCCTATGGCTACAATCCCGAAGGCGTGCGCATCGGCCAGCATGAAAGCCGCAACCGCCGCGCGGTGAAGGTCTGGGACAAGCGCGAGTTCAGGAATTTCGACGATGCCGTCGAACTCGGCACCCGCAACATCAAGATCGCGCTGAAACGCCTGCGTCGCTGGGTGCGCGAGGGCGCCGAGGAAGAGATCGACCTGCCCGGAACCATCCACGCCACGGCCGAACACGGCTATCTCGACGTGCAGACGCGGCCAGAGCGGCGCAACGCGGTGAAGCTGTTGATGTTCTTCGATGTCGGCGGCTCGATGGACGACCACATCAAAAGCGTCGAGGAGCTGTTCTCGGCCGCCCGCGCCGAATTCCGCCAGCTCGAATATTTCTATTTCCACAACTGCCTCTATGAGGGCGTGTGGAAGGACAATCGCCGCAGGCATGCCGAGGTGATTCCGACCTTCGACCTGCTTCACAAATACGGTCCGGACTACAAGGTGATCGTCGTCGGCGACGCCTCGATGAGCCCTTACGAGATCGCTCACCCCGGCGGTTCGGTCGAGCACTGGAATCCGGAGGCGGGCAGCGTCTGGCTCGGCCGTCTGCTGCAGCAATGGCCGAACGCGGTATGGCTGAACCCCGAAGATCCCAAGAACTGGGGCTACACCCATTCGGTTGCGATGATCCGCGACATTTTCGGCGGCCGCATGTTCCCGCTGACGCTGGCCGGGCTGGAGGGCGCGACCAAGCAGCTTTCAAGAAAGCACTGAAAGACCGACAGGAGATCCGATGACCTGCTTCCTCTGCCTGCAATGCGGCGTCCAGTTCGCGGCGACAGAGACGCCGCCAGAACATTGCCCGATCTGCGAGGACGAGCGCCAATATGTGCGCTGGGAGGGCCAAGCGTGGATCACGCCGGAGGAACTTGCCGAAGGACACCGGCTTGTTATGAAGGACGATGCCGGCGTTCTCGGCTTCGGCATCGAGCCGCGCTTCGCCATCGGCCAACGGGCGCTGCTGGCGCAGACGCCGCACGGCAACGTGCTGTGGGACTGCGTTTCGATGGTCAGCGACGAGGCGGTGGCCGAGATCAACCGCCGCGGTGGCCTGGCGGCGATCGCCATCTCGCACTGCCACTATTATTCGGTGATGGCCAGTTGGAGCGAGGCGTTTGGCGGCGTGCCGATTTATCTCCATGCCGACGACCGCCAATGGATCATGCGACCGCACAAGGCGATCGTCAGTTGGGAAGGCGAGACGCTGGCCATAAACCCTTCGCTGACGCTCATCCGCTGCGGCGGCCACTTTGCCGGCGGTCAGGTGCTGCACTGGAAACGCGATGTCGGCGACGTCTTGCTGGCCGGCGATATCTTGCAGGTGACGCCGACGCGCCACCATGTCAGCTTCATGTACAGCTATCCGAACTACATTCCGCTCAATGCAGCGGCCGTGCGCCGCATCGCGGCGGCACTGGAGCCATTCGCGTTCGACCATATCTATGGTGCATGGTGGAACCAGAATGTCATCGGGGGCGCAAAAGCGGCGTTCGCTGCTTCGGTCGATCGCTATCTCAGGGCGATCGCATAAAGATCACGATCGAAAATGCGGGCAAATCGCGTAACAAATGCCTATCTTGGTGCGAATATGAGGTTGCAATCCGCGCATGGTCCCGAACCTCCGGTTCGGAAAGGATCATGCGCAAAACCAAAGTACTACAGCGTCCTTTGCGCGTCCGATGGGCGCGCGGCGCTGTAGTGGCGAGCCGGCAAGGCTGAGGAGATCGAATGGACACCCACACCTACCCTGTAACCCGCACCGACGCCGAATGGCGCGCCCGGCTGACGCCGGAGCAGTATGCCGTCATGCGCGGCCACGGCACCGAGCGGCCGGGAAGTTGCGCTTTGCTCTACGAGAAGCGCGCCGGCACCTTTTCCTGCGTCGGCTGCGACCAGCCTTTGTTTGAATCCAAGCTGAAGTTCGAGAGCGGCACCGGCTGGCCGAGCTTCAACGACCCGGTGCCGGGTTCGGTCGAAAACACCGTCGACCGCAGCTACGGCATGGTTCGCACCGAATGCCATTGCGCCCGCTGCGGCAGCCATCTCGGCCATGTCTTCGAGGACGGCCCGCCGCCGACCGGCCTGCGCTATTGCATCAACGGCGTGGCGCTGAAATTCGAGCCGGCGGCCTGAACCGAAATTCGATTGAATGAATGAAAAGGGCGGCTGCGGCCGCCCTTTTCATTGCCCCCCGGCCGAACCCGGCGAACGCGGTGGGCGCCCGTGTCCGCTCTCAGACCACGACCGTCAGGATCAGCCATAATGTGGCGCCGAGCGTCATCAGTGAGGCCTTGGCGCCACCGGCCTTTTCCGTGGTTCGCCATACGGAAAAGGTCAGAAAGAGGTTGTAGGGCACCGGTGCGAAATGCACCGCCAGAACCAGCGCCAGCGGCAGCTTCAGTCCGAGCAGGACGATCGCGGCCACCAGAGATGCGACGTTGAGCGCCGTGCCGACAAGAACAAGGTCGCGCCAGAACAGCCGGTCGAGCGGCACCTGGCCTTGCCAGCGTGAGCGGAAAAAGGAGCCGATACCCTCTGGCAACACCGGATGTCTATCCCTGCCTCAGGACTTCGGTTACCGCGCGCTCGAAACGCGAACATTCGGTCACCAGCCAGTCGGCCATGGCTGGCCAGTTGTCCTCGGCATAGCAGTTCACCCGCCACATCGAATTGATGCCGAGATCCTCGCAACTCTGTTCCGGCCTGAGCTTCAGCCGGGCTTCGATATCAGGCTGGAACGGTTTCAACCGCGACCACGCTTGCGTGGCGCCGAACTTCTCGTTGCGGCCGAAGAAGACGCCGACCTGGCTCTGCGCCGGCGCGACATACATGGAAAGGACCAAGGCGAAATCGGGCAGCCCGCGCTGCCAGAACCAGGGTCCGCGCCTCGCCATCAGAGCCCTTTCTTCCGGATGCCGCTCGGCGAACAGCGTCCAGAAGCCGCGCTGGCGGAATTCAGAGGCGCGGCGGGCGCCGAAGTCGAATTCGCTCATGGCTCGATGCTCGCTCCGGCATCATGCTCGGCCGGAGACTGTTTCGAAATTCGCTCCGGCGAGTCATATGGTGGTGGTTTCGAGAACCGGAGCGGAGCGTACTTAAAGTACGTGAGCTCAGTTCTACTGCATTGCAGTAGAACTAGGGAAGCGCAGAAAACGCCACCAGATGGCCGCCGGAGTAGAATTTCCAGACGGTCTCTACACCATGCCGAGTGCGGCCTTGTACAGATCGAGGATGGTTTCCTCTTCCTGACGCTCGGCCTGGTCCTTCTTGCGCAGCCGGATGATCGTGCGCATCGCCTTGGTGTCGAAGCCTGTGCCCTTGGCCTCGGCGAACACTTCCTTGATGTCGTCGGAAATGGTCTTCTTCTCTTCCTCGAGCCGCTCTATGCGCTCGATGAAGGCACGCAGCTGGCCGGCGGCAACAGTCTGGCTGGTATCGGTGATATCGTCGGCCATATTTTTCTCCACATCGTTTCTGCGCCGCGACTCGGGATGCATGCAGCGGCGAATTGAGCGGGCTCGATGCCCGACCGCCGGCGGCGGGTCAAGCTGTTATCGATGATCGAACTGACGCTGCCGCCACGATGCGGACAGCGATCCCCCAGGAAGGTATCAATTAGCTGAAAGCGATCAGCAGATCCTTGGCATCGATCTGGTCGCCTGCCTTGACCAGCACCTCGGCGACCGTGCCGTCGCGCTCGGCATGCAGCGCCGTCTCCATCTTCATCGCTTCGATGGAAAGCAGCACGTCACCGGCCTTCACAGCCTGGCCGGCAGCCACCGAAAGCGCAGAAACGACGCCCGGCATCGGTGCGCCGACATGCGCCTCGTTGCCGGGTTCGGCCTTGCGGCGGGCCTTGGCGGCGGACGCGCCATGCGCCCGGTCGGGCACCTTGACACGGCGCGGCTGGCCGTTGAGCTCGAAGAACACGGTGACCATGCCCTTCTCGTCGACATCGCCGATGGCCAGGCACCGCACCACCAGCGTCTTGCCCTTCTCGATGTCGACGAAGATCTCGTCTTCCGGCTTCATGCCGTAGAAATACGTCGGCGTCGGCAGCACGCTGACCGGCCCATAGGTTTCCTGCGCGCCGGCGAAATCCGTGAACACCTTCGGATACATCAGCCACGAGGCGAATTCGAATTCCGACAGCTTGCGCTCGAGCTTCTCCTCGATTTCCTTGCGGTTGGCCTTGAGGTCGGCTGGCTTGAGCAGCGAGCCGGGCCGCACCGTGATCGGCTTGTCGCCTTTGAGCGCCTTCCTCTGCAGCGCCACCGGCCACCCGCCTGGCGACTGGCCGAGGTCGCCGCGCAGCATCGAGACGACCGAATCCGGGAAGGCGATATCCCTATCCGGGTTTTCGACATCGGCAACGGTCAGGTCCTGGCTGACCATCATCAATGCCATGTCGCCGACGACCTTGGACGACGGCGTCACCTTGACGATGTCGCCGAACATCAGATTGACGTCGTGATAGGTCTGCGCCACCTCGTGCCAGCGCGTCTCCAATCCGAGCGAGCGAGCCTGTTCCTTCAGATTGGTGAACTGGCCGCCCGGCATCTCGTGCAGATAGACTTCCGAGGCCGGCCCCTTGAGGTCGCTTTCGAAGGCGGCGTACTGGTTGCGCACCGCTTCCCAGTAGAACGAGATCTTCCTGATCCATTGCGGGTCGAGACCGGGGTCGCGTTCGGTGCCCTTCAGCGCCTCGACGAGTGAGCCAAGGCATGGCTGCGAGGTGTTGCCGGAGAAGGCATCCATCGCCGCGTCTATGGCGTCGACGCCGCTTTCCACCGCCGCCAGCACCGTCGCCGCCGACAGGCCCGACGTGTCGTGGGTGTGGAAATGGATCGGCAGGTCGGTCGCCTCGCGCAGCGCCTTGAACAGCACGCGTGCTGCGGAAGGCTTCAGCAGGCCGGCCATGTCCTTGACGGCGATGATGTGGGCGCCGGCCGCCTGCAATTCCCCGGCCAGGCCGACATAGTATTTGAGGTCGTATTTCGCCCGAGCCGGATCGAGGATATCGCCGGTGTAGCAGATCGCCGCTTCGATCAGCTTGCCCTCGGCTCCGACCGCATCCATGGCGACGCGCATGTTGTCGACCCAGTTCAGGCAATCGAAGACCCGGAACAGGTCGATGCCACCGCTTGCTGCCTGCTTGACGAAATGCTGCACGACATTGTCGGGATAGTTGGTGTAGCCGACGCCATTGGCACCGCGCAGCAGCATCTGCAACAGCAGATTGGGCGCCGCCTCGCGCACCAGCGACAGCCGCTCCCACGGATCCTCGGTGAGGAAGCGCATCGCGACGTCGAAGGTGGCGCCACCCCAGCATTCCAGCGATAGAAGCTGCGGCAAGGCACGCGCATAGGCACCGGCGATGCCGGCAATGTCATGCGTGCGCATGCGCGTCGCCAGCAGCGATTGATGGCCATCGCGCATCGTCGTGTCGGTGACCAGAACCTCCTTCTGATCGCGCATCCAGGCGGCGAACTTCTGCGGGCCCAGCACATCCAGCTTCTGCTTGCTGCCGCCGGGCACATTGCCGTTGAGGTAAGGCACCACGGGTGCCGCGGCGTCGGCCTTCGGCTGCGGCCGGCCGCGCGTCTCGGGATGGCCGTTGACGCTGACGTCGGCGAGATAGTTGATGAGCTTGGTGGCGCGGTCCTGGCGCTTGACCTGCTGGAACAGTTCCGGCGTCGTGTCGATGAACTTGGTCGTGTAGGAATTGTCGGCGAAGCTCGGATGGTTGATGATCGCTTCGAGGAAGGTCAAATTGGTGGCGACGCCGCGGATGCGGAACTCGCGCAGCGCCCGATTCATGCGGGCGATCGTCTCGGCCGGCGTCGGCGCCCACGCCGTCACCTTCTCCAGCAGCGGATCGTAGAAGCGGGTGATGACCGCGCCCGAATAAGCGGTGCCGCCGTCGAGGCGGATGCCGAAGCCCGTCGCGCCGCGATAGGCGGTGATGCGGCCGTAATCGGGGATGAAATTGTGCTCGGGATCTTCCGTGGTGATACGGCACTGCAGCGCGTGGCCGTTCAGCCTTATGTCCTTCTGCGCCGGCACGCCTGATTCCGGTGTGCCGATGGCAAAGCCGTCGAGGATATGGATCTGCGCCTTGACGATATCGATGCCGGTCACCTGCTCGGTGACGGTGTGCTCGACCTGGATGCGCGGGTTGACCTCGATGAAATAGAATTTGCCGGTGTCGGCATCCTGCAGGAACTCGACCGTGCCGGCGCCGATATAGCTGGTCTCGCGGGCGATCTTGAGCGCATGGCCGCAAAGCTCCTCGCGCTGCGACATTTCGAGATAGGGCGCCGGCGCCCGCTCGACGACCTTCTGGTTGCGGCGCTGGATCGAACAGTCGCGCTCGAACAGGTGCACGGCATTGCCATGGGTATCGCCCAGCACCTGCACCTCGACATGGCGGGCGCGTTCGATCAGCTTTTCGAGATAGACCTCGTCCTTGCCGAAGGCGGCTTTCGCCTCGCGCTTGCCTTCGGTGACTTCACGGGCAAGGTCGGCTTCGGCGCGGATGGCCCGCATGCCGCGGCCGCCGCCGCCCCATGATGCCTTCAGCATCACCGGATAGCCGATTTCCTTGGCTAGTGTCTTGACCGTCTCCATGTCATCCGGCAACGGATCGGTGGCGGGGATCACCGGCACGCCGACCTCGATGGCGAGATTGCGCGCCGCGACCTTGTTGCCGAGCCGCCGCATTGTGTCCGGCCTCGGCCCGATGAAGGTAATGCCGGCTTCGGCACAGGCGTCGGCGAATTCGGGACTTTCCGACAACAATCCGTAGCCGGGATGGATAGCATCGGCACCCGACAGCCTGGCGACGCGGATCACCTCCTCGATCGACAGATAGCTTTCGATCGGCCCCATGTCCTTGGTCAGATGCGGCCCGCGTCCGACCTGGTAGCTCTCGTCGGCCTTGAAGCGATGCAGAGAGTATTTGTCTTCCTCCGCCCAGATCGCCACGGTTTTGAGCCCGAGTTCGTTGGCCGCGCGGAAGACGCGAATGGCGATTTCGGACCGGTTGGCGACGAGGATCTTCGTGATGGCCAAGGACTGGGCTCCAGCGACGGAAGGAAGAGAAATCGGCGCAATGATTAGCGTGAAAATGCTGCAGTGCAAACGAAATTGACGCGCACTTAAACCGATTGAAATAGAAACATTGCGCCAAGGACCCTTCCCATTCCTCCGAACAGCTAAAAAAGAGCCGGCTTTCCGGTTAATGCACGATCATTGCCCGGCTAAGCATCGGCTCCATCGGCCGCCCCTGAACATGACGACGGCAAAAGAAAATGCCCGGCGCGAGGCGCCGGGCATCGGTAAATGGTCTGGAGACTGACGAGCTTACATCTTCTGGACGTAGGTGTACTTGCCGTCGTCGCCCTTCTTCCATTCGTACATGACGTAGCCGGGCAGCGTCGGATCGCCCTTGGCGTCATAGGACAGGTCGCCGAGAACGGTCTTGAAGGGGCCGTTTTCATGCAGCGCCTTGGCAACTGCCTGCGGGTCGTTCGACTTGGCAGCGGTCGCTGCTTCCGCGATCGCCTGCACGGCGGCGTAGGAGTAGAGCGTGTAGGCTTCCGGCTCGAAACCCTGCGCGCGGAACTTCTCGACGAGTTCCTTGTTGGCGGGGATCAGGCGCGGATCCGGGCCGAACGTGTTGAGCGTGCCCGCAACTGCGTCGCCAGCGATCGAAGCCAGTTCGTTCGACACGATGCCATCGCCGGAAACCAGCGTTGCCTTGAGGCCCTGGTCGGCCGCCTGACGGATGATCAGGCCGGCTTCGGTGTGCAGGCCGCCCCAATAGATGATGGAAACGCCGGCTTCCTTCATCTTGGCGATCAGCGCCGAGAAGTCCTTGTCGCCGACATTGATGCCTTCATACATGACTTCCGTCACGCCCTTGGCGTTCATCGCCTTCTTGGTTTCGTCGGCAAGGCCCTGACCGTAGGTGGTCTTGTCGTGAACGACAGCGATCTTGGCGTCCTTGAAGTTGGCGGCGAGATACGCGCCGGCAATGCTGCCCTGCTGATCGTCGCGTCCGCAGGTGCGGAACACGTTCCACAGACCGCGCTCGGTGAATTGCGGGTTGGTCGCGGCCGGCGTCACTTCGACGATGCCGTTTTCCGCATAGACTTCAGATGCCGGGATAGAGACGCCGGAGTTGAAGTGGCCGACCACGAACTTGACGCCGTCGCCGACGAACTTGTTGGCGACCGAGATACCCTGCTTCGGATCGGAGACGTCGTCGCCGACTTCGAGCTTGATCTGCTCGCCGTTGATGCCGCCCTTGGCATTGATGTCGGCGACAGCAGCTTCCGCCCCCTTCTGCAGCTGCGCGCCGAAGGCGGCGTTCGGACCGGTGATCGGGCCCGCGACGCCCATCATTACGTCAGCCCACGCGCTGCCGCCGAACGCGACAAGCGCGGTCAGGGCGACGGCGGACAAAAGTGACTTTTTCATTTAAACGCTCCCATTAACGGAGTGGGCGTGGATGAAGCTTTCATGCGATGCCCACCCTTATCGCAGAAAGCATAGTTTGCCGATTTTCAGGCACTTGTCACGCCGATTCAATTTCGAGGCGGCGTTAATGATGAACGTCAACCTTTCGGTTTCCAGCTCAAGAGTGAAGCTCTTTCGTAGAGCCAATTATACTGTGTCACCATCTGGTTGGTGCGCGTGTATTGATAGCCGACGAAGCCGAGGATCATCAGCACGATGGTGTCGACGACATAATAATGCAGCGAGAACATGGTGCCGCCGAACAGCGCGTGATGGATGAAGCGGATCGCGATGCCGAGGCCCAGCACATAGGCGAACAGCTGGATGAAGCTGCGCCACGTCTGGGCACTGGCCTTGCCCGTCATCCACGCCGCCCAGCCGCCGAGCAGACAGGTGACGAAGAAGAACTGCCAGATCGAGGGTTCCTCGTAAAGAATGCCCTGCATGGTGAAGTCTCCTTAGCATGATCCCGAAAGTTGCGGACTTTCCGGACAAAGATCATGCGACAAACAAACAATCTGGAGCGGAATAGCGGTGCACGCATTCCGCTTCGAACTCAGTGGTGTCCGCCCTCGAGATAGGCGGCGCGCACTTCCGGATTGGCGAGCAGTTCCTTGCCGGTGCCGCTCATCGTCACATTGCCGTTGACCATGACGTAGCCGCGCGTGGCGAGCTTGAGCGCGCCGAAGGCGTTCTGCTCGACCAGGAACACGGTCAGCCCCTGGGTGCGGTTCAGTTCGCGGATGGCGTCGAAGATCTGTTTGACGATCAGCGGCGCGAGACCCAGCGACGGCTCGTCGAGCAAAAGCAGCTTCGGCCGTGCCATCAGCGCGCGTCCGATCGACAGCATCTGCTGCTCACCGCCCGACAGCGTGCCACCGCGCTGGGTGATGCGCTCCTTCAAACGCGGGAACAGCGTGAACACCTTCTCGACGTCCTCGTCATAGTGCTTGAGGTTGTCGAGGCTGGCGCCCATCTGCAGGTTTTCCATCACCGTCATGCGCGGAAAGATCCGCCGGCCCTCGGGCGATTGGGCAATGCGCATGCGCGCGATCTCGTGCGTCGGCATCTGGGTTATGTCGGTGCCGGCAAAGGTGATAGTCCCGGCGCGAGCCCGCGGCGCACCGAAAATAGTCATCATCAGCGTCGACTTGCCGGCGCCATTGGCACCGATCAGCGCCACGATCTCACCCTGCTTGACGGTGACATCGACGCCGTTCAGCGCCCGGATGTTGCCGTAATAGGTCTGCACGCCCTTGATATCGAGCAGCGTTGTCGCGGCCATCACTTGCCCCCTCCACGCTTGCCCGCCACGGGCTTGGCAGCGGTCTTGCTCGCGGTCTTTCCGGAGGCTGCCTTTGCAGTCTTTGCGGAAGCATGGCTCGTCGCCACCTTGCCCGCATCCACGCGGCGCGAAAATTCCGTGTCCCTGCCCTGGCCGAGCAGCCTAGCCTGTTTGACCCATTCCTCGCGCGCGATACGTCCGTCAAAAGCAAGATAGGCTTCGGCGGCCTCGACGTCGGCCTTTTTCCAGGCGCCGATCTGGTCGAAGTGGAAGATGCCGTGGTCGTTGAGCTTCTTCTCGTTGACCGTACCGATGCCCTTTATGCGGGTCAAATTGTCGGCCTTGCCGCCGCGAGGCGCAGCCAGCCGGTTGGAGATCTCTCCAGTCTTCGCCGCAGGCTTGGCGGATGCGGTCGACTTCGCCGCCGTGCCGGTTGCCGCCTTCGACGTCGCTTTCGGAGCAGGCTTTGCCTTCGCCGGCGGCACGGCTGCCTGCGAGGCTGCCTTGTTTGCCGCGGCGAGCGACCTGGCGTCGACCTGACCGGCCTTTGACGCTCCCTTGGCCACCGTAACCCGCTCGCCCGAACTATGGCCGACCGTGTCGGTCACCGGCCCGGCGAGATAGGACGACGATGTTCCCGGACCGTGCGCGGCATCCGGCCCCGTATCGAGCTGTTCGATGACATCTTCGTCGCCGACTTCGGTAAGGACCGCTTCGACTTCCTCGTCGTCGACGCCGAGATAGGCGGCGATGACGCGCGGATCGGTGCGCACCGACTGCGGACTGCCGTCGGAGATCTTGCGGCCATACTCCAGCACCACGACATGGTCGGAGATCTGCATGACCACCGACATGTCGTGCTCGATCAACAGGATCGAGGCGCCGGATGTGTTCTTGATGTCGATCAGCAGCTCGTTGAGCGCCGCCGATTCCTTCGGATTGAGGCCGGCCGCCGGCTCGTCGAGGCACAGAAGCTCGGGTCCCGTGCACATGGCGCGAGCGATCTCGAGACGGCGCTGCGCGCCATAGGGCAGGTCGCCGGCCGGGTCGTCGGCACGGTCGACAAGATCGGCCTTTTCCAGCCAATGCTTGGCGAGCTCCACCGATTCGGCCGAGGCCTTGCGATAGCCGCTGAAGCCGAACAGGCCAAGCACCGTGTAGCCCGATGCCTTCATCAGTTTGTTGTGCTGGGCGACCAGCAGGTTCTCCAGCAGGGTCATGCCGGAGAACAGGCGGATGTTCTGGAAGGTGCGCGCCACCTTGGCGCGCGCCGGGATTTCATGGTTGGGCAGCCGCTCGAGCAGGAAGGTCGAACCATCGTTCCGGTTGAGCGTGATCATGCCTTCCGAGGGCTTGTAGAAGCCGGTGATGCAATTGAACACCGTGGTCTTGCCGGCGCCGTTGGGGCCGATCAGCGCGGTGATCTCGCCGCGCTTGGCGGCGAAAGACAGATCCCCGATGGCCACCAGGCCACCGAACTTCATCGACAGATGATCGACCTGAAGGATAGCGTCGTTCATGCCCGAAGCGGCTTTCTGAACAGGGTTCGCATTCATCAGCCGTGTCCTTCCTTGGTGAAGGAGCTTGAGACGGCCTTTCGCTCCTTCAGGAAGGCGGTTGGTTCACGACTGCCGACGAAGCCGCGCGGCTTCCACAGCATGACGATGACCATGGCCATGCCGAACAGCAGCATGCGGTAGAGTTCCGGTGTGAAGTCCGGTCCGAAGACCTGCTTGAGGAAGTCGAGTTCGCGCAACGCCTCGGTGCCGCCGATCATCACCATTGCGGCGACCGCTATGCCGACCAGCGAGCCCATGCCACCGAGAACCACGATGGCCAGGATGATGGCCGATTCCAGGAAGACGAAGGATTCCGGGCTGACGAAGCCCTGCCGTGCGGCGAAGAATGCGCCGGCGAAGCCGCCGAACATCGCACCCGTGGCAAAGGCCGTAAGCTTCGTGGTGGTGGTGTTGATGCCGAGCGAGCGGCAGGCGATCTCGTCCTCGCGCAACGCTTCCCAGGCACGGCCGACCGGCATGCGCCGCAGCCGGATGGTGACGAAGGCTGTCAGCAGCGCCAGCGCCAGGATCAGGTAATAGAGGAAGATCTTGTAGTAGGCGCTCGATGTCGCCAGATGCAGCACCTTGGCGACGTAATTGGGGTCCGACACGTTGAAGGTCATCAGGCCGAAGAAGGTGACCTTCGGGATGCCGGAAATACCGGCTGAACCGTTGGTGACTTCCCGCCAGTTGATCAGCACCAGGCGGATGATCTCACCGAAAGCCAAGGTGACGATCGCCAGGTAATCGCCGCGCAGGCGCAGCACCGGGAAACCGAGCAGCACGCCCCAGAAGGCGGCCATGGCGCCGGCGGCCGGCAAAAGGATCCAGAACGACAGGCCGTACTGCGTGCCGAGCAGCGCATAGGCATAGGCGCCGACCGCGTAGAAGGCGACATAACCGAGGTCGAGCAGGCCGGCGAGGCCAACGACGATGTTCAGGCCCCAGGCCAGCATCACATAGATCAGGATCTGGATGCCGAAATTGTCGACCCATTTCAGCGAGCCTTGCAGTCCGCCGACGAACGACCAGGACATCAGCGACAGGATCGCCACCACCAGGATCGGATAGAGGATCAGCGCGGCAATGCCGAGTTTGGTGAAGTTGGCATGAATGAAGCCGCGGAAATAATAGATCACGCAGGCCAGCACATAGATGACCGACAAGGCGCGCAGGAACTGCAGATAGCCCGCCGGCTCCGCTCCCACCCATCCGACGAGAGAGCTGTTGACCGCAAACAACACCACCGCCGCGACCAAGGCCACGATGAAGGCCGGCAACTGGAAGAAGCGTGACGCCACGCTGGCCGGCAGCAGGCCGGTGGCGACGTCGGTGATCTTCTGGTTGGCCAGGAAGGGCTGTCCATAGGCGACATAGAGGAAGCGCCCGACAGCCGTGGCGATAACCACGGCGGCAAGCAGGCCCCAGCGTGTCGTCAGGACCAGTTCATTGGAAATGTTCTGGCCGGTCTTCAGGCCGATGAACAGCACGAACAGGCCAAACGATATGGCAGCGGCATAGAGCGCCTCACGCAATGCGCGCTGCATGGGGGTGGCGACGGTGTCGCGCTCCGGAGATACGGTGACGGCCATAGTCTCAGACCTTTTCGACTTCTGGCCGGCCCAATATGCCGGAAGGCAGGAAGATCAGCACGATGGCCAGGATCGAGAACGCCGCGACATCCTTGTAGTCGATCGAGAAATAGGCCGACCACATGCTCTCGATGAAGCCGATCATCAACCCGCCGACCACCGCGCCCGGCAGCGAACCGATGCCGCCCAGCACCGCCGCCGTGAAGGCTTTCACGCCCGGCGTGAAACCATCCGAGAAGGCAATGACGCCGTAATACATCAGGAACAAAGTGCCGGCGACCGCGGCAAGGGCCGCACCCATGATGAAGGTGATCGAGATGGTACGGTCGACATCGATGCCGAGCAGCGCCGCCATCTTGCGGTCCTGCTCACAGGCCCGTTGCGCTCGTCCAAGCGAGGTCTTGTTGACCAGATACCAGAACAGCGCCAGCAGCAGCGCCGTGACGACGACGATGATGATCTGCTTCAGCGACACGCTGATGCCGTTGATGTTGTAAACCTGGCTGACCATCGGCGGGATCGGCTTGTTGCGGGGACCCTGCGTCACCTGGACGAAGTTCGACAGCGCGATCGACATGCCGATGGCAGTGATCAGCGGGGCCAGTCGGAACGAACCGCGCAGCGGCCGGTAGGCCACCTTTTCGATCGTCCAGTTGTAGAGGCTGGTGAGCAGCATCGCCACGATCATCATGATCAGCAGCGCCAGCACAACCGGCACGGAATAGAACAGCGCGCCAAGGGCGAGGAAGACGATCAGTGCCGTGAAGGCACCCACCATGAAGATGTCGCCATGGGCGAAATTGATCATACCGATGATGCCGTAGACCATCGTGTAGCCGATCGCGATCAGCCCATAGATCGATCCCAGCGTCAGCCCGTTGATAAGCTGCTGGACAAAGTACTGCATGTGTACATGGCTCCCCTGGAATGTCGCCCATGCAGACGCATTCCTTTTCGTATTTCCCCTAGTCGTAAAGTTTCGAGCCCGGATTGCAACGTCATTTTTCAATCGTCATGCGTGTTTTCGAAGCACGCCGCCCGATTGCCCGTTTTCCATCATCCGACCCCTGGACTATCGCGGACCCTACCATTGGCATAACGCAATGTCTTTGACGATTCGACCGCATCATGCGCCCCGTTTCGAAGAAATCGCCGTCAAAATTAGGTGATGAAAGGAATCCTTGCGTTTTTGGCACGATCCATTTTTCAGGTCGTTGCTTTCCGCAAGGTCAGGATTCCCATCACTTGACAACAAACCCGTGCGCGAACGGGTCGCGGTCGTCGATGAAGATGGTGTTCAGTCCGGTCATGCGCGCCCAGCCGCCGATCGAGGGAATGATGGCCGGCTTGCCGGCCACGCTGACATCCTTTTCGACCTTGCCCTTGAACAGCGAACCGATGATCGATTCATGCACGAAGCTGTCTCCGGCCTTGAGTTTGCCCTTGGCATGAAGCTGCGCCATGCGCGCCGAGGTGCCGGTGCCGCAGGGCGAGCGGTCGATCGCCTTGTCGCCGTAGAACACGGCATTGCGGGCATCCGCCCCATCCACCGTCGGCGCACCGGTCCACAGCATGTGCGACAGCCGGTTGATGCCAGGATTTTCCGGATGCACGAAGGAATATTTCTCGTTGAGCCGCTGCCGCACCACCGGGCTCCAGGCGATGAAGTCGCCCGCCGAATGATCGGCCATGTCGCGATAGTTCTCCTGCGGTTCGACGATGGCGTAGAAGTTGCCGCCATAGGCGACGTCGACGGTGATTTCACCGAGCCCAGGGCATTCGACCGTCAGCCCCTCGGCATGGAGGAAGGATGGCACATTGGTGATGCGCACCTCCTCGACATAGTCGCCGACCTGCTTGTATTCGGCGACGACCAGCCCGGCCGGCGTGTCGAGCCTGAGCACGCCCGGCGTCTTTGGTTTGATCAGTCCGTGCTCGATGGCCATCGTCACCGTACCGATCGTGCCATGGCCGCACATCGGCAGGCAGCCGGAGGTTTCGATGAACAGGATGGCGATGTCGCAATCCTCGCGCGTCGGCGGATAGAGAATCGAACCGGACATCACGTCGTGGCCGCGCGGCTCGAACATCAACCCGGTGCGGATCCAGTCATATTCGGCCAGAAAATGCGCACGCCGCTCCATCATCGTCGCGCCCTGCAACAGCGGGCCGCCGCCGGCGACCAGCCGCACAGGATTGCCGCAGGTGTGGCCGTCTATGCAGAAGAAGGATTTCTTGGCCATGACGCTCCTCGAAAATCAAAAACCCGAAAAAATCAAAATCGTTGCGGACTGAAGGGGGCCAGATCGATCGGCGGAGTCTGCCCCAGGACAAGATCCCTGATCAACCGTCCGGTGGCCGCCGCCTGGGTCAGGCCGAGATGGCCATGGCCGAAGGCATAGACCACCGACCGCTTTCCCGGCGCGCCGCCGATGACGGGCACTGAATCCGGCAGCGAGGGGCGGAACC
>NZ_RZRW01000800.1:0-2062 GCF_003998745.1 Mesorhizobium sp. M7A.F.Ca.US.014.04.1.1
GCTCCTGTGTCGACGGATCTCAGCGCGGAAAAAGAACATCGCCCATTCCGAGCACTGCGTTATCCCCGCCATATTTGCGCGGTGCGCTCCCCAGAAGCGGCCGTTTCAAAATGCCCTCGGCGATCAGATGACGATCGATGATGGCGGCGAAAACGCTCTCGGGCGCGCCGCATTCGACGAAGCTCGGCGACATGCGTGCCGGCGCGCGATCGAGAAGGATCGAACCGCGACGCATCAGATAGCCAGGCATCTCACCGGTGCCACCGGCCACCACCAAGGTGCCGGCGATCATGCGGCTGCCGGCATGGTCGCCGGAGCCTTTCAGCACCGCGACCAGGCCGCGCCGCATGCGGTCCGCCGCGAAGGCGCCCGCTCTGCCCCTGACGATCAACACACCGCCGTTCATGCCGGCCAGTTCCCCGACGAGCGGCGCACCGAGGTGGTCGCCGGCATTGCCTGTTATCTCAAGCCTGCCGCCGCGCATGCCGGAGCCGGCGTATGGACCCGCATTGCCTTCGATCGTGAGCTTGCCACCCCGCATGGCGCGCCCGGCCTGGGCGCCGGCATTGCCAACGAGGCGAACCGACCCACCCCGCATGCCTTGCGCCACAAGGTCAAGGCGCATGCTTCCGCCCTCGAACACGATGCTTGCCGGATCGCTGCCGGCGACGCGAAAAATGTCGCCCACCTTCGATCCGAGCTTCGACATGCCGATCTGGATTCTTTCGACGTCGCGCCTTTCGATCCCGGCCAGCCGCTCCGGCGTCAGCGGCGACAGGTCAAGGCGCTCCGGCGGCTCGGCAACCAGGGTGAAGGTCAGCGCCTTCATGGCAGCATATCCTTCAGCGAGTAGATGAATTTCCCGAGCTTGCCGCCGTAATTGCCGGCGCTGATCCGAACCGCGCCTCTTTGCGGTCCGAGCTCTATGACAGCCTTGATGCCCGCCTTCATCGCGGCGGCAACTGCATCATTGGTCTCACCATCGATGACGATTTCCAGGACGGCGTTGATGTCGGGACCGAGTTCACTCGCGACGACGCCGCGCAGTGTCGGCGCGTAGGCTTCGTTGGCCGAGGCGATCATGCCTTTGTATTTGCCACCGATCTTGGAACCCGAACGGGCAATGCCGCCCGGAAACGGCACGATGGCGCCAGGCACCATGCCGATCGCACCGACGGCGGCCTCGGCAGCGGCCAAAGCGTTGGCGCTGCTTTGCGCCATGACAAAGAAATTGCCGCCACCGACAGCTTCCTTCGTCAGTCCGGTCGTTGCTTCGCACAGGAACTCGCCATCCATGACGGGAATACGCCAGAAATGCCTGTCGCCGATCTTCTTGGAGATTTGCCAGCCGTCGCCGAAATAACGCAGTGCCGAACCGAGCTTGAGCTCGGCGCTGCCCTGCAGCCCGGCAAAGCAGGCGGAACCCGGCGAGGTCAAAACGCACTGGCCGACACGATTGAGCAGTTGTTTCTGCAATTCGTCCGTTCCCATCGCGAAAATCATGACGCGGCAGCCCGGCCGGCCATCCGGTGTGGCCGATGGCGGCAGGTCGAGATCGATTGCCGCTTCGCAGCCGCAACCGATCACCGAGGTGGCGAAGCCGGTCATTGTGATCGCCGCCTGGCGAGCCCATTTCCGGCTCGGCGCGGTGATGACGATGGCGGTTGCGCGCATGCCGAAGGCTTCCGCGAAGGTATCGTCGATCGTTACGCCATTGATGCTCATGTTCGGCATGGCACCTCGCCGAATGGCTGTTCGCGCGCAATCGCGGAATCCGGGAAATTAAACCAGTCCAGCGACAGGCCGTAGCGCTGCTGGTGATAGTCCTCGAGCCGTCGCACCATTGCCTTGTCGACAGGCGGCTTGAGCCTCAATGCCTTGCCCCAGCGGTAATGGATGATTTCCCCGTCTTGCACGACGAGATCGCCATCCTTGAAAACATACGCCGCCTCTCCGAGCATTTTGGCGATACTGCGGTCCCTGCGATAGACAGCGACGTCGGCTGTTGCGCCGGCGCCGAGATGGCCTCGATCCGTCAAGCCGAGCAGCTTGGCTGGCGCCG
>NZ_RZRW01000801.1:0-2052 GCF_003998745.1 Mesorhizobium sp. M7A.F.Ca.US.014.04.1.1
GCGCAACGTCCGATCTCGGTACAGAAAGCGGCGTCAACGTCGCCGTCAACGTTGGGGTCGTCGGGGCGGGTGGCACAGGCAACAAGTCCGGTGCCGTGGATGTTACGAATTCCGCCAATTTGACCACCGACGGCGACTATTCGTCCGGCATTGTTGCCCAATCGATCGGCGGCGGTGGCGGCATGGGCGGTGCGACAAACACGCAGGCCTTCCACGTCGGCGGCACCGCCGGCACGAGCGTTACCGCAAATGTCAGCATCGGCGGCAATGGCGGCGAAGGCAACGATGCCGCCTGTGCCGCGGACGCCGGTGGCAATGCCACTTGTTTCGATGGCAAGGTCGGTGTCGCAGTCGATAATTCGGGCGAGATCCGCACAAGCGGGTTCAACTCGGTCGGCATCCTCGCCATGTCCATCGGCGGCGGTGGCGGCGGCGGCGGCTCGGCTTCGACCAAAGAGGATATCGTCGGCCCAGGCGATGCTGGCGAGACTTCGGTCGGTATCGGCGCGGCGATCGCCCTCGGTGCCGGCGGCGCCGGCAATGGCGGCACGGTTTCGGTGACCAACCGCAATCTGATCGTCACGGACGGCGCCGATTCCTATGGCATCAGCGCCAATTCGATCGGTGGCGGCGGCGGTGTCGGCGGCTCGTCCAGCTCTGGCGTGCTTGGCACTTACGCAATCGGCGGCTCGCTTGGCGGTGCGGGTGGCAAGGGCGGCAATGGCAACCAGGTCGATGTCGTCAATATGGCCGGCGCAACGATATGGACCAAGCAGGAGCGCTCGATAGGCATCTTCGCGCAGTCGGTCGGTGGCGGCGGCGGCGCAGGTGGTGCCGGCGAAAGCAAGGGCAAGAGCGATGGCGGTGAAGTCGCGGTAAACCTGTCGCTTGGCGGCTCGGGTGAGGTCGGCGGCAACGGCGGCAAGGTCAATGTCGAAAACAGCGGCATAATCCAGACCGACAAGGCCAATTCCCACGGCATCCTGGCGCAGTCGATCGGCGGCTCCGGTGGCGTCGGCGGCGCGTCCGGCACGTCATCCACCGACTCGAAGATCGCCATCACGCTGAGCCTCGGCGGCGCCGGCGGCGCTGGCGGTACCAGCGACAAGGTTCACGTCCAGAACTTCCAGAGCGGTTCGATCCTGACGCAGGACGACAACTCGCACGGCATCTTCGCACAGTCGGTGGGCGGCGGCGGTGGTGCGGGTGGCGCTGGCTCGACGGAGACCGGTAAGGCCGAGACGGCCGTTACCATGTATATTGGCGGCCAAGGCGGCAGTGGCAGCATCGGCGGTGAGGTCGAGGTCAACAACTTCGGCAAGATTGAAACACTGGGCTATATCTCGCACGGCATTTTTGCGCAGTCGATCGGCGGTGGCGGTGGTGCCTCGGGTGCCGCGACCGGCGCATCGGAAGCAGACATGACAATCGGTGGCGGTGCCAGCATACCCAACGGGATTCCGATCCCGGTGGTCGGCGACCCCAACGACCCCGACAACGAGGCCGATGGTGGCAAGGTCACCGTCACCAACGATGGCGAGATCATCACACACAAGGATGGGTCATACGGCATCTTCGCCCAGTCCATCGGCGGCGGTGGCGGATATGGCGGCACGGTTTCGTCCGACTTCGCCGGGTCCGACTCTTTTGCCCTCAGCCTGGGCGGCAAGGGCGGCAACGGCGGCGATGGCGGAGATGTGAGGGTTGAGGTTTCCGGATCGATCGAAACCTTCGGCGCCCGCGCGCATGGCGTCGTGGCGCAGTCGGTGGGCGGCGGCGGCGGCGATGGCGGCGGCGCCATCGGTCTCGTGTCGATCGGTGGCAAGGCAAGCGGTGGCGGCCAGGGCGATACGGCGACCGGCAATATTGGCGGCGTCATCAAGACCGGCGTCGATGGAAACGGCGGCGACGGCGCGCCTGGCATTCTGATCCAGTCGGTCGGCGGTGGCGGCGGCAATGGCGGCTACGCCATCGGCGTAGCGCCTGCAATTTCGGTCGCCATCGGCGGTGGCGGCGGCACTGGCGGCAAGGGTGGCGTGGTCAACGTCAATC
>NZ_RZRW01000802.1:0-2047 GCF_003998745.1 Mesorhizobium sp. M7A.F.Ca.US.014.04.1.1
GCGGCGCCTGGTTGCCTCAGGCTGCCGCGCAGTGGTTCAAGCGGGCAGCCGCAGCCGGGCACGCCGGGGCTATGTTTGCGATCGGTGCCCAGTACGCGAATGGCCAAGGTCTGTCCTTCGACCCGGTCGCAGCGCAGAAATGGTTCGCCGCCGCCGCCGAGCGGGGACATGGCTATGCCCAGCTCATGCTCGGGGGCTATCTCTGCAATGGTCGTGCCGGGGAACACAACCCGGTAGCAGGCCGCCTTTGGCTCGAGCGAGCATTTGCGCAAGGTGTTCAGGAAGCCGCGAATGAACTCTCATATTTTGCCTCGAAGGCTGGCTCTGCGGGGGCCATAGGTCTGGTGGAAGAGCTACGCTCTGTTTAGGATCCGAGCAGCGAGCACCAATTCTCGCTCCTGATTGTGGTCCTCAAAGTGGGCCGAGCGGACTCGCCGCTGCAGCGGAACGCCAAGGACGGTGTCGCTTAGGCAACCGCGAAGAGATCGCGCCAAGAAACCGAGATTGAATTGGCCGGCGCCTGGCCAGCGGACGCCAGTCGGGATAGGGAGCGGGCCACACGGAACAGATCCGCCGCCGGAAAGTGGATGCTGCCCGGAAAAGCCCGTCCTCGATCTTGCCCGATGGCCGCTACCGGGGAGCAAGATTGCTTGCCATCGCATGCCGGGACGTCTCAACCGTCGACATATTCCTGCTCGAATCCAGCAAACTTAGTCAGGCCCTGCTGATCGAGCACACGAACGTGGCCCTGCCGAAATTCGAGAAACTTGCGCTCGCGCAGTTCCCGCAGCATCCGGTTGACATGAATGGGAGTGAGTCCCAGTGCGTCCGCCAGATCGTACTGGGTGAGAGGGCATTCATAGCTGTTGCGCGTGACAGAGCCGATTCGTTCCAGACGCGTCATCAGTTCGAGGAAGAGATGCGCCGTCCGCGCCAAGGCGCTGCGTCGTCCCACATTGGTGAGATGTTGAGCGACAACCGCTGCATTGTGCACGAGGGTTTCGAGAACAAGGGAGAACAGATGGGGCGACTGCATGGCCGCAACGGCAAATGTCTTGGTCGAAGCCACCAGAACTGAAATTTCGGTTTGAGCCACAAACGTTTCAAGAGCCCTGCCCGAGTAGGACTGAGGTAGGACGATGTCGCCTTTCAGTGCAAAATCTAGAATCTGTCGCTGCCCGCCGGCAAGTTCATGAGAAATGCACCCCCAGCCCGACTCGACAATGAACATGCGATCGCAATCCTCGCCCTGATTGACGATGACCGTCTCCGCCAGATAGCGCTTCGGCGTGAATCCCAGCCTTTTGATCAGCGCCGTATCGTCCTCATACGACAGGCGTTTTTCATTCCCGCGCAAAAATGGATGTGGCGTCATTCAGAAGCAACCCCGCCCAACTACTGCCCGAACTACCTCCCTCGCATACACCGTACATTAAAATTGATGTGAAGAATATGCTCCAATGCACTATCGATGACGTGGCAACGGCAGTTTTGGTTGAAGATAACAAGTTTTTCCCGGTCGGCCGATGGCGACAGGTTAAGTCTTATTTCTCTTGAAATTTTCCCGCATGGAATCGACTATTTCGCTGGCGACGAGGCAGCTGCGATTGTCCGCTTGCTCGGCGGCATTTCGTAACGTCATCGACGCGTCCTTAAGTAGCCCTCTAATCTCTGCTGCTGACAAAAGCTCGGACGCTTCGAGTTCCAGCAGCACGGATTCACTCACGTGCAGCGCAGCAAGCGCCACCGCTCTAGGCCTTGTGGCAAGCAGTTTCAGAATGTCACTGCTGGGTCTCGCACGGACTTTTTTTTTGGCCATCGTTGCGTCTCAACCGTTCGGACAAGATGGTTCACGTCTCAAAGTTACAACGCCTTGACGAATTAACCGCATTTCCATGATCGGGAGAGGTCGTTCAATGTGGCGTCAGGCATCTTCCCAAAGCATACTATCCCGCTTTGAGGCAGCGACACAGAGGCAAGTGCTACCGAATTTGCCGTAGCTACGACGTCCCTATCACCTTGCGGTACCTTGCTGATAAGCGGCGCA
>NZ_RZRW01000803.1:0-2042 GCF_003998745.1 Mesorhizobium sp. M7A.F.Ca.US.014.04.1.1
ATCTGATGGACGAGCCGGCATGAGCCTCGACGCCGCCATGATGCGTGCAACCGCTCCCGCCATCCTGCCGGGTAGCGGCGGTCTGCGCGGCGCTCTGTCGGACCTTTTCTGGCGCAAGCCGAAGGTCCTGTTGCTGCTCATGCTGCTGCCTCCGGTTTTGTGGCTGGGCATCGTCTATATCGGCTCGCTGTTTGCGCTGCTGGCGCAGAGCTTTTTCTCCATCGACGAGTTTTCCGGCCTCATCGACCGCGAGTTCACGCTCAAGACCTATGGCGATCTGTTCCAGGCTGCCAATCTCGACATCATCCTGCGCACGGTGACGATGGCGGCTCTGGTCACGCTGGCCTCGGCCGTCATCGCCTTCCCCATCGCCTACTACGCGGCGCGCTATGCGCGCGGCCGCTGGAAGGCCTTGTTCTATCTCGGCATCATGCTGCCGCTGTGGTCCAGCTATCTGGTCAAGATCTACGCCTGGAAGCTGATCCTGGCCAAGGAAGGCATCCTCACCTGGCTGCTCGCCAAGCTACATTTGTTGTGGGTTCTCGACGCTTGGCTGTCGCTGCCGATCGTCGGCGGCAATTCCCTGTCGGTATCGTTCACCGGCACCTTCATCGTCTTCGTCTATGTCTGGCTGCCGTTCATGATCCTCCCCGTTCAGGCGGCGCTCGAGCGCGTGCCCGGCAATCTGGTCGAGGCCTCGTCCGACCTCGGCGCTTCACCGGGACAGACCTTCCGCAACGTGCTGTTTCCGCTGGCGCTGCCGGGCATCGTCGCCGGTTCGATCTTCACCTTCTCGCTGACGCTCGGCGATTACATCATCCCGCAGATCATCGGCACCTCGCGTCTGTTCATCGGCCAGGCGGTCTATTCGCAGCAAGGCACCGCCGGCAACATCCCGCTCGCCGCCGCCTTCACCGTGGTGCCGATCGTCATCATGGGCTTCTATCTCTGGGGCGCCAAGCGCATGGGGGCCTTCGATGCGCTCTGATGGTTCCCAGTCGGCTCCGCTCGGCCTGAAGATTGCCGCCGCCTGCGGGCTGCTGTTCCTGCACCTGCCGATCCTGCTGATCTTCGTCTATGCCTTCACCACCGAAGAGAAGAGTTTCGTCTGGCCGCCGCCAGGGCTGACGACGCAGTGGTTCGCCGTGACCTGGAACCGGCCAGATGTCTGGCAGGCGCTGTCGCTGTCGGTCAGGGTGGCCGCGATTTCGACGGCGATCGCGCTCATCCTCGGCACGCTCTGTTCGGCGGCGGTGTCGCGGACAAGATTCTTCGGCCGCGAAACCATCTCGCTGCTGGTCATCCTGCCGATCGCGCTGCCCGGCATCATCACCGGCATTGCGCTGCGCTCGGCCTTTTCGCTGGCCGACATCCCGTTCTCGTTCTGGACGATCGTGCTTGGCCACGCCACCTTCTGCGTGGTCGTCGTCTACAACAACGCCGTCGCCCGTTTCCGCCGCACTTCCGGTTCGATGATCGAGGCTTCGATGGATCTCGGCGCCGACGGTTTTCAGACCTTCCGCCATGTCGTGCTGCCCAACATCGCCACGGCGCTGCTTGCCGGCGGCATGCTGGCCTTCGCGCTGTCCTTCGACGAGGTCATCGTCACCACCTTCACCGCCGGCCAGCAGCAGACGCTGCCGATCTGGATGCTGGAAGAACTGATCCGTCCGCGCCAGCGCCCGGTCACCAATGTCGTTGCCATGGTCGTCATGCTGGTGACGTTGCTGCCGATCCTTGCCGCTTATTACCTCACCCGTGACGGCGACCAGATCGCTGGAAGCGGGAAATGAAAAACAGCGAATAGGGAGTAGCGAATAGGGATCGACGGTCAAACCCTACTCGCTTTCAGCTACTCGCTACTCGCTTCTGTAAAGGGAGAAACCTTATGGACACCCAGATGCTGATCGGCTCGAAATTCGAGAAGGGCACCGAGACCGAGGAGCCGATCCTCAATCCAAAGACCGGGGCGACCATCCTCAACCTGCCCGAGGCCAGCCAGGCGCAGATCGAGGCGGCGGTCACTGCTGCCGAACAGGCGT
>NZ_RZRW01000804.1:0-2040 GCF_003998745.1 Mesorhizobium sp. M7A.F.Ca.US.014.04.1.1
GGAGGTCACCAGCCTCGCCAATCCGCTGGTCAAGGACATCAAGGCGCTCGCTCAGAAGAAATTCCGCGACCAGCAGAACGCCTTCATGGCCGAGGGATTGAAGCTGGTCATCGATGCGCTCGATCTCGGCTGGCAGATCAGGACATTGGTTTTCGCCAAGGCCGGGCGCGGCAACGCTGCCGTGGAGAAGGTGGCCGCACGCACGGTTGCGGCAGGCGGCATGGTGCTCGAAGTGTCGGAGAAGGTGCTGGTCGCCATCACCCGTCGCGACAACCCGCAAATGGTGGTCGGCGTCTTTTCGCAAAAATTCCTCGCCCTGAAAGATGTCCGCGCTGACAATGGCGACGTCTGGGTGGCGCTCGACCGGGTGCGCGACCCCGGCAATCTCGGCACCGTCATCCGCACCGTCGATGCCGTCGGCGCCAAAGGCGTCATCCTGGTCGGCGATACCACTGATCCATTCTCCGTGGAGACGGTGCGTGCCACCATGGGTTCGATCTTTGCCGTGCCGGTGGCGAAGGCGACAACCGAGGCTTTCCTCGCCTGGCGAGGCGGGTTTTCAGGCCTCGTCGCCGGAACCCACCTGAAAGGCGCCGTCGACTACCGCTCGGTCGATTTTTCCCGCGGGCCCGTGCTGCTGATGATGGGCAACGAGCAGCAGGGACTGCCCGAAAGCCTGGCTGCGAGTTGCGACAGGCTGCTCAGGATTCCGCAAGCGGGCCGTGCCGATTCGCTCAATCTGGCCGTTGCCACCGGCATCATGCTGTTCGAGATCCGGCGCGGCGCGCTGAAGCTCGAGTCAATCCTGGACCAGCAATGAAGGTTGCCTGCCCGTGAGATCATGGTCTCCCTACGCATTGCTCGTCGTCGCGGCCATCGCGCTCGACCAGTGGATAAAATACCTGGTCGAGGCCGATCTGCCTTTTCAGGAGAAGGTTGATCTGCTGCCCTTCCTGGCGCTGTTTCGCACCTACAATACCGGCATCGCCTTCTCGATGTTCTCGTCCTTCGGCGACACCGGGCTGATCGTCATTTCGCTCGCCGTCGTTGCCTTCGTGCTGTTCCTGGCGACGCGGATCGCGCCGTCCCAGATCCTTGCCCGCACCGGCTTTGCGCTGATCGTCGGCGGCGCGCTCGGCAATCTGATCGACCGCGCCGTCTACGGCCACGTCATCGACTACATCCTGTTCCACACGCCGGTCTGGTCCTTCGCCGTCTTCAACCTTGCCGACGCCTTCATTTCGGTTGGTGCGGCACTGGTCGTCTTCGACGAGCTGTTCGGCTGGCGGCGCGAACCCAAAGCCAGTCCTTCCAAGGATTGACCCCGTGCGGCCATCGCCGCACAGTTCATGTCGTCAAGATCGCGGAGAAAGACATGTCCGAAACCTTCAAAGCCATCCTCGTTTCGCGTGACGCCGAGAAAAAGCAGTCGGTCGCCGTGACCGATCTCACCGAGGCCGACCTGATGGAAGGCGATGTCACCGTCGCGGTCGAGGCAACGACGGTGAACTACAAGGATGGCTTGGCGATCACAGGCAAGGCGCCGGTGATCCGCCGCTGGCCGCTGGTGCCGGGCATCGATTTCGCCGGCACCGTCATTTCGTCCTCGCATCCCGACTGGCGCGCCGGAGACAAGGTCGTGCTGAATGGCTGGGGCGTCGGCGAAACCCATTTCGGTGCCTATGCAGGCCGTGCCCGCGTCAAGGGCGACTGGCTGGTGCCGCTGCCGCAAGGCATCAGCCCGCATGACGCGATGGCCGTCGGCACCGCAGGATATACCGCCATGCTCTGTGTCATGGCACTGGAGCGGCACGGCATCCTGCCCGATCGCGGCCCGGTGGTGGTGACGGGGGCAGCCGGCGGCGTCGGCTCGGTCGCGGTCTCCATCCTGTCCAGCCTCGGCTACCATGTCATTGCTTCCACCGGCCGCAATGCCGAAAGCCCCTTTCTGATGGACCTTGGCGCCGCCGAGGCGATCTCGCGCGAGGAGCTTGCCCAGCCGGCCAAGCCGCTGGCCAAGGAGCGCTGGGCCGTCGGTAT
>NZ_RZRW01000805.1:0-2027 GCF_003998745.1 Mesorhizobium sp. M7A.F.Ca.US.014.04.1.1
AACGCAAAGCTACCAGCCGACCAATGTCACGCCGTTGCCCGCCTACGGCTCCGCCAACGCCAACACCGCCCGGCACGCCCCGCCACCACCGCAGCCGGTGCAGGACAGCATCGACGACACGCTGATGAGAGAACTTGAAGTATCGCTGGACCAGCCCCGTTCGGGCGGCCAGGTGGGCAAGCCGGCGGCGCCGCAGTCGCTCGACGACGAGATGACCAAGCTTCTCGGTGAACTCTCCAGCCAGAAGAAATGAGCGACCGCCGGGTCGCTATCCCCGCGAAACACCGTCGCCGGTCCGGCTGCCGAACCACCTCGTCCGAAGCCCCGAGGGTTTTCGATCTTCGCGCGCCCTGAGCGGTGGATGCCGCACCAATGAAAATGGCCGGAAAACCGGCCATTTTCAGAATCGAGTTCGTTCGAGACAGCCGGCCGTGAGCTTCAGTCGTCGCGATAGACTTTTTCGCGGCGCTCATGCCGCTCCTGCGCTTCGATCGACAATGTCGCGATCGGACGTGCATCGAGCCGCTTCAGCGCGATCGGCTCGCCGGTTTCTTCGCAATAGCCGTAGGTGCCTTCGTCGATGCGTTGCAGGGCGGAATCGATCTTTGCAATGAGCTTGCGCTGACGGTCGCGGGCCCTGAGTTCGATGGCCCGGTCGGTTTCCGAAGAGGCGCGATCGGCCAGATCGGGGTGGTTGGCGTTTTCTTGCTGCAGGATTTCCAGTGTTTCGCGCGCTTCGCGCAATATGTCATTCTTCCAGGTGACGAGCTTTGAGCGGAAGTAGGATTTCTGCCGCTCGTTCATGAACGGCTCGTCTTCGGAGGGTACGTAATCGGCGGTAACGATGTCGTTCATTCGACTCACCCAAACTGCCCCAAATTTGGCGCCTATATATTCGTCGTCCGACGCCTGCACAAGCGCAATCGGCCGCTGTTTCACGCAATTGTTAAAGTACCCGGGCACGCGTCTTTGCAGCCGCGTACGGTCGCTTTGGTACAAACTCCGCCGCGACACTTTGGATCCGGTGACGCATATTTTCCCTGATCGCGGTGCCCCCGGGGCCGATATGCAAGCGCATTTTGCAGCAGCCAGCGTTGGCTGATTCGCCGTGTTTGAAGAGCACGGGCCATTGTGCGCGACGCCGTTCTCGTGGCTAATCCCGGAAGGCTTCGGCATTCGGAGGTTGGGTGAGCAGGCTTTATCTGTTGCGACATGCCAAGGCTGGCTGGGCATTGCCCGGCATGCGCGATTTCGACCGTCCGCTCGATGCGTCCGGCCGCGCCGATGCCGAAATGATAGGCGCCGCCATGCGCTCCCGCCTCTATGTTCCGGACCGGACGCTGTGCTCCAACGCCAAACGCGCCAAAGAGACGCTGGAAGGCCTGGCCGGCCAGACCGACACCGGCCGGGTCCTGTTCTTCGACGGGCTCTACAGCGCGGACGCGGCCGGTTATCTCAACCTTATCAGGAACAATGGCGGATCGGGCTCGTTGCTGGTCATCGGCCACAACCCGATGATGGAAGACCTTGCCATGGCAGTTTCGGGCGGCGGCGACGAGGCTGCGCGGGCCACGCTGAACCATGGGTTCCCGACCGCGGGCCTGGCGGTCGTCCGCTTCGACGGCGATCTTGCCAGCGCCGCCCAAGGCACCGGCTATCTCGAAGCGTTCCTGACGCCGGCCGATCTCTGAAGCCATTTCAAAGCCTTGTTGCAGCGCCTATATCGGACGGACCGAAGTTCGAGAGAGCATATTTTGGCATCATCGCTGACCACCTTCACCGACGAGGCGAGGATTGCCCTCGACACGCTATCGGGCCGCGCCACCGGGCTTTTTTCCCCATCGCTGCGCCTCGGCGTGACCGGATTGTCCCGCGCCGGCAAAACGGTGTTCATATCGGCCCTTGTCCACAATTTGATCCATGGCGGGCGCCTGCCGCTGTTCGAGGCGCAGAAATCGGGGCGCATCGCGCGCGCCTTCCTCGAGCAGCAGCCCGACGACGCGGTGCCGCGTTTCCAGTACGAGGAC
>NZ_RZRW01000806.1:0-2025 GCF_003998745.1 Mesorhizobium sp. M7A.F.Ca.US.014.04.1.1
CATCCTCCTCGACAGCCGCCTCGATCAGCTTATGGATGTCGCGGCGGTGCAGCGTGATGCGCTCCCGCATCAGTCTGAGCGCCCGACCGTCGGCTCGAACCTGGTCGGCCGCCTGCTGAAACTCCGCTGCCCTGGTGATCAACGGGGCCAGGGAGAAGCCGAAGGCCTCCACCACAGCCCCGCCCGGCCCTTTGCGGGCAAATCTTTTGCCGTTGGCGCTGTCCCTGCGGATGATGAGGCCGCAACTTACCAGTTCCGCCAGGTTCCTGCGCAGCGTGGAATCGGCCATGCCGTGCGCCCGCAGCGATAGCTGAGCGTTGGACGGAAAGACCATCAACCCGTTTTCCTCGCTGATCTGGTCGTCTGGATAAAACGTCAAAAGCCCGCTGAGCACCGCCAGGGCGCGATCGCCGACGCCGACAATCGACTTGCCCTCGCACAGCCACCGATAAACCTGCCATTTCTCGACGACAGACCCCTGAGGTATCTGCCTTGACGCCGTGTTGGCTTTCACCAACGCAAGCGTCATCGGCCGCCGCCCGAAGGGCGTCGTCGCAAACCCACTCTCCATTTCCCTCACCTTTCAATCAGGCAAAAGAAATCTGCTCGCCTAAATGGCGCCACGACTCTTGACAGTGAGTCGGGGAAGTGCGATTCTCAGCTTGCTACAGACGAGAAGGGCTTCCGCGACGGCGACGTTCGGGGGCCTTTTTCTTTTGCGGTTTCAGTCTCCTGTTTTCTTGGCTGTTTCCGATTGCCGAAAAGCCTCGAAAAGCTCGTCCAGCCGATCGGTTATGAACGCTCCGAACGGCGAGGCTTCCTTGGCCTTCAGGGCAAGCGTAAACACTTTTCCTGTGTCGGTGATCTTGGCTCGCACGGATCTGTCGTGCGGTGCCCAAGCCTTTTCCTGTGTCTTCGATGCTGCTGGCGCGCGTTTTGCCGGCGCGCTCATGAAGTCGAACAGACGCGCAAATCGTGCGTCACTGCCTGACGTGGCGAACTCTGGACTTGCCACATAGTCGGCCGCCCTGCCCGCGCTATCCGGATGCTCCATAAGCTTGGCGAGCTGCCACCATCTGTCCCGACCAACAGTCTTGGCGGCGCCAATGGCCACAATGACTGGCTCTGGAATGTTGCTGGTAACAGAACGCATCTTCGAGAAGGTCGTGTCATCGAGCGCCAAAGCCGACTTCACCGTGTCGGGCGTGTGGCCGCGCTTGAGAATGCGATCGGCAAACAGGGTCCTTTCGATGAAGGACAAATTGGCCCTTGCGGCGTTCTCTTGGCCCTGGGCAATAACATGATCCTCATCGCCCATCTTCTTGACGACCGCGCGTACTGGCCGTCCCAGCTGGCGGGCAACCTTGACGCGCCGATGCCCGAAGACGGTCTGAAAGCGACCGGAGAGCTCAGGATGAGGCCTGACCAGGATCGGAGAATCTTGTCCTCTTTCCCGAATGGCCGCAAGCAACTCCTGATATGCCTCATCGTCTTCGTCCAGGCGATCCGAAACGAAGGAGGTGTCCACAAATGCCGGATCGAGATCCACGACCGAGCTCTTGGAGAGCTCCTCGAAGGATTGCATGATGGAGCGCGACGCCCCGCGAACGGCATACCCGGATACGTCCTTCGCATCAGCCACTGCCGTCGCAGGGCCCAACACACTGCCGAAAATGTCCCTGCGTGCCATTTAACCGCCTCCAATCGCGGTTAGCGATTTGATTTCAAAGACAAAATTTCCAGTTTTTACTGCCGTAAACTTCGCCGTCATGACCGTCCCCACGCACGATGGATCAGCGTCGCGATTTCAGCATTGACCGCATCGAGGGATTCCAGTGCACGGTCGTAGGTGGAACGGGTAAAGGCCGACTTCTCCACCTCGTAGAGCGTCTGCTTGGTGAGACCCGCGTCCGAAATCGCCGTCGACTTCAACATCGGGTTCTCCAGGATCTGGCCGGCAAGCATGGACTGCATGAAGCCTACCATCTGCGCCTGCGGGATATCCGTCGGCTCGTAGCGTGTGAT
>NZ_RZRW01000807.1:0-2015 GCF_003998745.1 Mesorhizobium sp. M7A.F.Ca.US.014.04.1.1
GTCACAGCCTTGCAGGAGCGCATCTATATGCTCCCGTCCCACTCTCAGATGCCCACGTTGCGCGGCGACCAGGCAATCTTCCATCGCATTTGCAACTTTGACCGCGGGCATCAGGTCGATGATTCGGGCAGCTCCCTTCAGGGAATGTGCGGCACGCATGCATGCTTCCAGGGCATCGGCGGCGACAGGATTGCGTTCCAGTGCCAGAAGCCCAGACGTTAGTGCCTGTGACTGCGTCTCCAGTTCGGCCTGGAAGAGGCTGAGCATCGAAACCTGGCTGAAGTCCTCATCTGTCATGCCATGCTCCGAGCCAGCATCGTGAGCAGTTGTTCTGGGTCGAGACAACCAACGGCCCGTCCCTGCCAGGGCAGAACGGCATTAGTAGCCGCAGACAGCGCCTTGTCGATCGTGGGTGGCACAGCGAGAGTGTCGCGTGCCCGATAGCGATGTAAGCCGTGGATCTCATCAACCGTAAAGGCAACCCGCTTGTCGCGCTCGCCCACAACAACCAGGCGGCGAAATACCTTGGTTCGCGTGCTTTGCTCCCCCTCCTTGCGCTCGTCTATCCCGAGCAATTCAGCCAGGGACAGGCAAACGAGCAATTCACCACGGACATTCGCAATACCGAGCAGTGCACGGTTTCTGCGATGTGGAAGTGAATGAACGCGACGAGATTCAGCCACTTCATGAAAAATACCGACCGGAAGGGCCAGCCATTCTTCCCCCAAACGGAAGAGAACAGCCGTCTGCAGCGCCTCGCCGTCGGCCGGATCGATCCCTGCTCGACCAGCGTTACCAGGCCATTCGTCGCGATATACCGAGGGAGCCGCACGGTCGAGGAGGTGTCGTGCAATCTTCTTATAGGTCGGGCAATTCCGGCAGTGGAGATGCTGCTCCAGCAGCGGACATGACTTGTCACCCCGTACGCCTATTTGCCGCCAGCAGTCGTCGATTTCAATCTGCTCCAACGGCTGAGCGATCCCTGTCGAAGCCGCCATCAGCTGCCGCTCCTTTTCTGGACCCGGCCTAGCCGGCCAGCCAGGGCCTCGGCGCCGTTATGGTCGCCTTGCTTGCGAAGCAGCAAAGCCAGATGGATGAGAGCTTCTCGATGATTTGGCGCGAGATAGAGCGCCTTGCGATAGCTTTGCGCGGCTTGGGGTGCTGCGCCATCCGCATCCTGGACGAGGCCCAGCAAGTAGAAGATTTGCGCGGAAGGACCAAATTCCTTGAGATGCGCCAGGGCGACCTCCTGTGCCTCCTTTACCCGTCCTGCATTGGCGATCCGTTCAACCGCGATGAGGCTTTCCGAGGCCTTTGCAAGCGGCTTGGCCGGCGCCTGTCCACGGGCTTCATTGCCAATTGTCGGTCGGGGCCGAAGAAGAGGCTTGCTCTTGTTGACCTTCGGGGTTGGCGTCGGCACCGGGATGGCGGCCGAAACTGTCGGCGCCGTGGTCTTGACGGGCTCCGATTTCAGGAAGGCAAAGGCCAATGGCCATTCAGCGGAAATAAAGCCATGCAACCTTGGAAGAGCTGCTTCCGCCGGACCGACCAGGAGGAGTCCGTCTTTGGCCAGTAGGTCCTTCAGGCAGATCAACGCGCGATCCTGCAGCTCTCGATTGAAATAGATCAGCAGATTGCGGAAAAGCACGATGTCATAGACTTCTTGCCCGAAAGACGCGCGAGAGCCGAACAGGTTTCCTACCCTGAACCGAACCTGTTTCAGCACCGCAGCTGTAGGACGCAACCCGCTCTCGGCCGCTTCGAAATAGCGATCCTTGAATTCGAGATGGCTGCCGCGAAACGAATTGCGCCCATAGATCGCGCGTTCAGCCGTCGCGATATTGCGGCTGCTGACGTCCACACCATCGATCTTGAACTCGTGCGCCTCAAAGCTGGCATCGAACATGGCCATGGCGACCGAATAGGCCTCTTCGCCGGTTGAACATGGCAGGCTCAGGACTTTAATCGGCTGAGCACGCTTGTGCACGCGCGCATGCCGCGCCAGCATGGTGAAC
>NZ_RZRW01000808.1:0-1995 GCF_003998745.1 Mesorhizobium sp. M7A.F.Ca.US.014.04.1.1
TCACCTCAACCACCGGATTGGATATCGGTTCATTCATGAGCTTGGTGCCGGTGCAACAGTGAAGCCCGCCTGCGAGCGGGAGCGCTCCGACGTTGGAGCCCAGGTGAGCATTTCGAGCCCGTACAGCGCATCCAGTGTCTCGCGCGATACGGGAATACCCTTGTTGTGTGCCAAGGCGATCTTCGCCCCAGGCCGAACGGCAGCGCATCCGGACGCCTTCAGTTCAGGTCTGCGGGCGCTGACCATGAGAAGCGCGCACCCCGGCGCCGGCCTGGCGGCGTCGATCGATTTCAAGGCTGCCGTTTCGCCGCCGAGTAGCGCCGCTAGGGTATCTTCCCCTTGGCCCGAATACAGCACACCCCTTGGATCCGGTTCAGCCAACAGCCAGTCGAAGGTTCCGTCGCGGGCGACGATACCGATAGAAGAGAGATTGTAGTTCATCGCGCCGATCAGCGTGGCCGGAACAAGCGACAACTCGGTCGCCGAAGATATCCGACATAGCTCCCATTTGGCGTCGCTTACATGGGCGGCGAGAGCATCGACTGCGGCTGGTCCGGTTTCCAGAAATGAAATGCCAGCGGCATCCAGCATCGTGAGGCCGTTCGACTTGTGATAGCTGAAGCCATGAGAGGGCCGCGGGCCTGCCTGACGGATATCGTCCAGAACAGCCGGATCGAGTGCTGCACCCGCTGCCACGATATGAGCCCCCCGATCAGCGGTGCCGAACGCATACCCCAGAGCTCTAAGCGACCATGGTAGGATGCGGGTCAGTTCGGAATATGCAACGGTGGTCATGCTCACAGGGCAACCTCATTGTCATGCTTGCGAAGCTGGGGACTCGGCCTGTCAGGCGTCAGGATTTCCGAAGGCAGCGGCTGATCTTGGAAGAAAGTGCCCCGCACATAGCGGATGCTGAGCGGCGTCGAGCCACGAATGCCCAGCGACGCAAGGAAAAAACGTATGAGCTCGGCGGGGACGAAATCGCGATGCGCGAGCGGATCCCGTATTTCGGCGTAGGGTAGGCCATCCAGATACTGCACGCGCGACATGGCGTAGTGCAGATCCGGATGGTCGAGGACGACATCGCCGACGTGCTCGTTATCATCACGGCTGACCAGCACTGCCGCCAGCCTCTGGATCAGTCCGATATGATCGATGAAGGATTCGAAACGCTCGTGCGGATCGACGATTCTCTCGCCGCGTCTCTGTTCGCCATTGTCGATCGAATGGTACCAGAAATGCTGGTGCGTTTCGGCGAGCGTACGGTCGGCAGTTAAGGCCCAGACGTAATTTCTGCGCAGGATCTCGCGCAGTTCACCGATCCTCATTGCTGGCTGAAGTTGCCGCTTGCGGCCTGCGCCGATCTGGAAATAGGGCGCGATGGCGTCACAGAAGTCCGGCACTACGTCGAGAAGCAAGCTGTGAAACTGCTCACTGGTCTCGCCATCCATGACCTCCGCGACGTGCGCAGCAACGTCGCCCCAGCAATGCCACTGACCTTCGCGCAGGCTTGCCGAAATGCGTTTCAAGTTCTCGATGATGGTTTCGTTAGCCGCCACATAGTCCTGCGTCTGTGGGTCAGTCTGCGCATAGATACGTATGGTGCTCTCTATCGAGCTGCGGACAAGTGCAATGCTTCCCGCTTCGACCGGCAGGCTTTTTGCGTAGCCAAGCGCTGCCTCGCGCACGGTCACCCAGGTGGCGACCCAATGCGGCCAGCGTTGGAGGGCTACACACATCCCCTGACCTGAGGAGTTGCCTATTCCAAGCCCGCGCGCGATCGCGATGTCGAGCTGCGCCGCGTCCGAATTGCGCCGCCGCGCCACGGCATTGACGAGATCGATGGAGACAAGCCGAACCAGGTAGATCGCGAAGATGTCCGCAAAGAACGGGTGCGCCAGCGGGTGCTCCTCGGGAATGCCGGGATAGGAAACCGTGCCGTTCCTGCCACTGCTTTGAAAGCCACCGTTCCGCATGAGGTAGGCGATGCCAAGC
>NZ_RZRW01000809.1:0-1991 GCF_003998745.1 Mesorhizobium sp. M7A.F.Ca.US.014.04.1.1
GATGAGGTAGCCGGGATCGCTGTCGGCGACATCGAAGACGGAATAAAGAAACGTCTCATCCGGAAGCAGCGTCAGTGCGTCGCCGCCTTCGAGCTTGAGTTCGTTTTCCGCCTTGCGGCTCTTGGCGCTGGGCAGCACCCAGCCGCCCTTGCCGTTGGCGCGCAACAGGATGTTGCCTTCGGCTTCGATCAAATAGCCGACGATCATCGAGTGGGAAGCAAGCCAGCCCGGTGGCAGTGGATCCTTCACCGAGGCATAGCGTCCGCGGCAAAAGCCGAGCGGTGCCGACGGACTGGTGCCAAACGCCTGCACGGCGCCGATGAGAACGACATGGTCGCCGGCATCGACGCGGTTGTGCACGGTGCAGTCGAACCAGGTCAGGCATTCGTTGAGGATCGGCGCCCCGGTGTGGACACGGTCATGGCTGATCGAGCCGAACTTGTCGTGCGCCTTCGAGGCGAAGACCGCCGAGACGTCAGTCTGCCCCTCATGCAAAAGGTTGACCGCGAAGGAGTCGGACGCGTTGAACGCGGCATAGCTGGCAGCGGCCTTGCCGACGCAAACCAGAAGCAGCGGCGGATCAAGCGAGACCGACGTGAAGGAGTTGGCCGTCATGCCGCGCGGCGTGCCATCGGCGTCGCGGGTGGTGATGACTGTGACGCCGGTCACGAAGGTTCCGAATGCCCTTCTCAGTGCAATCGGATCGATCGTTGGCTGTGGGGTCGTCAGCATCTGGCCTCGTGTTCCCTCTTCGTATTGCGCGAGACGTTAGCCGCTGACCTGCAGCCGTTCTTCCTCCTGTTGATAGGAACAGCAAGCAGAGAGGCTGCTGTGTTTGCGAGCAAGGATCGCGGACAACAACGCAAGCAGCAGGGAAGAGTCCCGGGCTGGAAACAGTCCGCACGGCGGAGGCTGGAACGATGCTATCTTTCGACCGAAGCGCGGTTGTCGATGACCTCGCGCAAGCGGATGGCGAGCTCGAAAGCAAAGCGCCGCTCAGGGGTATCGAGATCGACACCGAACAGCTCCTGGATGCGCGCCAGCCGGTACCGCAAGGTGGTCACGTGCAGCCCCATCGCATCAGCGCAGGCCTGGCTGCGGCAGCCTTCGCGCAGATACGAGAACAACGTCTCCATATAGGGGGTGCCGTGCTGGCGATCGTGATCGGCGATGGCGCCGACACTGTCCTGCACGAAGCTCCGCACATCCTCCACCTCGGCGGCCGCGATCAGCATCGGCAGCGGGCCGAAATCCTGGCTGGCAAAGACGCCGGTCCGGCCGAACGAGCGTCCGATGCGGATCATGCGCCGGCAGCGATCCCATGCCGGGGGATAGTCCGCAAGTTTGGTGCAGAGACCGGAAAGAACGACGAAAGGTTCCTGGCCGAATTGGCGCCCCAGTTCCTCGGCAACCTTGCGCAGCAGCTTGGCGACACGGTCCCTGTCTTCGCCCAGCTCAGCCGGGATCAGGCAGACGAGGCCATTGTCGACGACGATGATGTCAGCCGCGACCGAGTTCTGCTGCAGCAACCGGATCACCGCATGATGCGGATCGACCAGACGTCCGGCGCTGCTTTGGGCGGCTTCAGGCAGGTCGATGAGGATCATCTGCTTTGGTGATGCCAGCCCTACGCCAAGCCGCTGCGCCCGCTGCATTACATCTGCGGGGTCGTGCCAGCGATGCTCGACCACCTCCATGAACAACTCCGTCAGCGTGCGTGTCTCGAATCGGAAGCGGATGAAGCTGCGCATCATCTGGACGCTGAGCGCGAATTTGGCGCTGTCGAGCAGAAGCAGGTCGAGCTGGCTGAAGGGCTCCTGCATGGTGAAGATGACCATTGCCCCGACAGCCTCGGCATCAACGCTCAACGGTTCGATCTTCGCGGTGAGACGCAGACGGCGCGTGCCGTCGTCGAGGAAGAACGTATGAGCCTCGCTGTGCGGCTGATCCACCGCCGACCGCGCGACCTTCATGATCTGCCGGTGCAGGCT
>NZ_RZRW01000081.1:0-14789 GCF_003998745.1 Mesorhizobium sp. M7A.F.Ca.US.014.04.1.1
CGCCAGCTGTCGATGTGAGAGCCGCTTATCTGCCTGCCGGCATAGAGGCGATGCACCGTCTCGTCGGAATCGTGGACCGGCACGCCGGCGTCAGTGAACATCCTGGCTGTGGTCGACTTGCCCATGCCGATCGAGCCGGTGAGGCCGAGCACGATCATGGCTTCGGCACCAGATCGGCGACGATCAGGGCCCGAAGTTCGGCCGTCACCCGCGGCCTGATGCCGAACCAGCGCTCGAAGCCAGGCACGGCCTGATGCAGAAGCATGCCGAGACCGTCGACCGTCTTCAGATTTCGCGCTCGGGCGGCCGCAAGCAGCGGCGTCTCCAGTGGCACATAGACGATGTCGGTGACGATGGCATGGTCGGGCAGCCGGGCGGGATCCGCCGACAGGCCTTCATTGCCATGCATGCCGAGCGCGGTGGTGTTGACCAGCAGGCCGGCATCGCCGAGCAGTTCGTTGGTCGCCGCCATGCCATGCGCCGAGACACCGGTGCCGAAACGATCGCGCAATTCCTGCGCTCGGGCCAGAGTGCGGTTGACGATGCGAATGTCGGCAACGCTGCGCTCCTTCAGCGCATGGATGACGGCGCGCGACGCGCCGCCGGCGCCGAGCACCACCGCCGGACCCTTGCTTGCCCAGCCCGGTGCATGATCGTCGAGGTTGGCGGCAAAGCCGTGACCGTCAGTGTTGCCGCCCCACAGGATGCCGTCCTCGAACCACAGCGTGTTGACGGCGCCGATTTCTTGCGCCGCCTGGTCGCGGCGTTCGGCCAATGCGAAGGCCGCTTCCTTGTGCGGGATGGTGATGTTGCCACCGCGGTAATTGTTTGCCTGCAATGTTTCCACGAACACGGCAAAGTCTTGCGGCGCGACATCGATGGCCTGGTAGCTTCCGTCGATGCCATGTTTGGCCAGCCAGTGACCATGGATCTTCGGCGAGCGCGAATGCTTGACCGGATGGCCCGACACGAAGGCTTTTTTCGACGCCTCAGCCATCGATCGCCCCCAGGTCTCGCAGTTCGGCCAGCAGCGGCAACAGCGGCAGGCCGACAATGGTGAAATGATCGCCCTCGATTTTCTCGAACAATTGAATGCCTTCGCCTTCGATCTGATAGGCGCCGACGCTTCCCAGCGCCTTGGCACCGACACGGGCGAGATGGCGCCCGATAAAGGCGGGATCGAGCTTGCGCATGGTCATCGAGGCGATGCCGACATGCCGCCACAGAACCTTGCCGTCGCGAACCAGCACGGCGGCGCTGTTCAACTGATGGGTCTTGCCCGACAGCGCCAGCAAATGACGGCGGGCACCCTCCATGTCAGCCGACTTGTGGAACACCTCGTCGCCGAGCGACAGCGTCTGGTCGCAGCCCAGCACCAGGGCGCCCGGCCTGCGCTCGCTGACTTCGGTCGCCTTAGCCTCGGCCAGCACCAGGGCGACGTCCTCGGGCGAGACGCCGCTATCCTGCAAAGGCGACTCGAGCGCGCGCTCGTCGACATCGGCCGGCACCGCCTCGACATCGACGCCGGCATTGACCAGCATCGCCTTGCGGAACGGACTGCCGGAAGCAAGGATGAGTTTTTCGATCATGCTGATTCACCCATGTTGGCGCTCCGTCACGCACCCCTCATCCGACCGAGCTTCGCTCGGCCACCTTCTCCCACAAGGGGAGAAGGGAAGTCCCGCGCGTACGCCGCTGCAAATCGCCAACTGGCGGTATCTTGCGGAGACGACGGTGCCACGTTCTTCCTTCTCCCCTTGTGGGAGAAGGTGGCCTCGCGAAGCGAGGTCGGATGAGGGGTGCTGGTGCTCACTTATCTTACCTGCCCTATCTATTCTTCCCCCGCAGGGCAACGATGGCCGCCGCCGTTTCCTCGATCGAGCGGCGGCTGACGTCGATCATCGGCCAGCCATGGCGCGTGCAGATCTTGCGGGCGTAGGCGAGTTCTTCGCTGATCGCCGCGCGGTCGACATAGTCTGATGCCTCATACGAGCTGCTGTTGCCGAGGATGCGGTTTTGCCGGACGTGCGAGATGCGCTCGGCGGTGGCGATCAGCCCGACGATGAGCGGCTTGCTGGCGGCAACCAGGCTTTCCGGCACCGGCACACCGAGCACGATCGGGATGTTGGCGGTCTTGATGCCGCGGTTGGCGAGATAGATGCTGGTCGGCGTCTTCGACGTGCGAGAAATGCCGATCAGCACGACATCGGCATCGTCCATGTTGAGCGGCAGCTGGCCGTCATCATGGTCCATGGTGAAATTGAGCGCGTCGATGCGGCGGAAATATTCGGCGTCGAGAACATGCTGGGCGCCGACGCGGCGGCCGGCGGGGGTGCCGAGATAGGACTGGAACACGGTCAGCACCGGCTCCAGCACCGACACACAGGGCAGGCCCATGGCCGCGCAGCGCTCGTCGATGCCGCGCGCCAGCTTCTGGTCCACGACCGTATAGAGGATGATGCCCGGCTCTTCCTCTATATCCTCGAACACCTTCGCCACCTGCTTTTCGGTGCGGATGAGCGGATAGATATGCTCGATGGCGCGCGCATCCTTGTATTGTGCCGAAGCCGCCCGGCCGGCGGCGAGCAGCGTTTCGCCGGTCGCGTCGGAAATCAGGTGCAGGTGGAAGAAGCTCTGGGGTTTGTTCACAGGGGGTCACCTGGGGCTGTGGGCTTCTGTGGATAAAGCGGGATGAAAAGAGGGGGCGGTCGGAGGCGACTGTATCAGATGGCAGTTTGTCCACAATTCGATGCGCTGTCAGCTTCGTCGGGCGACTGGGGACAAGTTTGGGGACGGCTTTTTTCGCCTACAGTCCGTCCACAGGACCTGCCTTTCACCGCTCTGCCTAACGCTTTGACTCGATTGATCGATTCCGACCTATCCCCAGAACCCTACATCTGGGAAAAAGAAGCACGCGACAATATGTTGGCTGGTGTTTTCCGGGGCAAAGCGGGACAGGTGGCAATCACCAGAACCAACAGACTCTTAGAATCAGAAGAATCTTAGATATAAGAATCTTTGATTATAGAAGAGGCCGGAAGAAGCGAGCGCTCGATGCCCCAGAACCGGATCATGCTGGATGTCCTGAAGGGCAAGGCTCATTTTCCGCCTCCGCTCTGGATGATGCGTCAGGCAGGGCGTTATCTGCCGGAGTATCGGGAGACACGCAGGCGAGCAGGCTCGTTCCTCGATCTCTGCTATGATCCAGACCTTGCCGTCGAAGTGACCTTGCAACCGATCGAGCGCTTCGGCTTCGATGCTTCGATCCTGTTTTCCGATATCCTTGTCGTTCCGCATGCGCTTGGCCGTGACGTCCGTTTCGAAGAGGGCAGAGGGCCGCTGCTGACGCCGATCACCGCGCCGCAGATTCTGGCTCTGGAAGGCAAGGTGTTTCACGTGAATCTCGAACCGGTCTACGAGACGGTTCGCCGGTTGCGGGCCAAATTGCCCGACGAGACAACCCTGATCGGCTTCTGCGGCGCGCCGTGGACGGTGGCGACCTACATGATTGCCGGCCATGGCACGCCCGACCAGGCGCCGGCGCGGCTTTTTGCCTATCGCGAGCCGGTGGCCTTTCAACGATTGCTGAAGGTGCTTGCCGAACATTCGGCCGCCTATCTCATCCGCCAGATCGAGGCGGGCGCGGATGTGGTGCAGATTTTCGATTCCTGGTCCGGCGTGCTGGACGATGAAACTTTCGATTTGTTCTGCGTTCAGCCGATGGCCGAGATCGTTGGCCGGGTGCGGGCGGTTTATCCCGATGTCCCGATCATCGGTTTTCCCAAGGGCGCCGGTTCGCGCTACCGGACCTATCGACAGAAGACCGGCGTGACGGCGCTGGGGATCGACTGGACGGTGCCCCTGATCGCGGCGAAGGAATTGCAGCGCTCGGGTGCGGTTCAGGGCAATCTCGATCCCTTGCGGCTCGTCGCTGGCGGCAAGGCGCTGTCGGATGGCGTCGAGGCGATCCTGAGAGCGCTGGGAGACGGGCCGCTGATCTTCAACCTCGGTCACGGCATCACGCCGGAGACGCCGATCGCCCATGTCGAGGCGATGGTGAAACAGGTGCGGAGCGCGACACGCTGATGGCTCAGATGAACAACACGAACAGCACCGGCCAGGCGATGATGCGCATGATATCAGGTATCGCCGTGCTGATCGTTTTCACCGCGCTTTTGTATTTCGCGGCACCCGACAGTTTTTACCCCTGGGCCAAGGCGATCCATATCCTCGCCGTCATCTCGTGGATGGCGGGCATGCTCTATCTGCCGCGGCTGCTGGTCTACCACACCGATGCCGAGAAGGGCTCGGTGCAGTCGGAAACCTTCAAGGTGATGGAGCGGCGCCTGCTGCGCGGCATCATCAACCCGGCGATGATCGTCACCTGGGTGTTCGGCCTGTGGCTCGCCTGGAAGGGTTTCGGTTTCCAGGGCGGCTGGCTGCACGCCAAGATCGGAGCGGTGCTTTTGCTGTCCGCCGTTCATGGCTATCTGGCCGGCGCGGTGCGCAAATTCGCCGAGGACCGTAATGAAAAACCGGCCAGGCACTGGCGGATGGTCAACGAGATCCCCACATTGCTGATGATCGCAATCGTCATCCTGGTGGTGGTCAAGCCGTTCTGATGCATGTCGCTCAAAAACGGCCAGGAGACTGCGACAGGCATTGATGCGTTTAGGCCTTCATAGGCCATGCAAAACGCAGCTTGCTCTTTCACCCGACCGACGATAAAAGACGGGTCTTCCTTCCCGTCATGCGCCGCCCCTCGTTGTTTTCGGCCGCGCCCGGCATTTGTCGCATCCCGCCGATATTTTCCCAAAGCCTACCCAGACTCCATCTATTCAAGGTCCGTCTATGCAAGAAATGAAACTCGCCGAGTTCAAGAACAAGAAACCGCCAGAGCTGATCGCTTATGCCGAATCGCTCGAGGTCGAAAACGCCAGCGTCATGCGCAAGCAGGAGCTGATGTTTGCGATCCTGAAGAAGCTGGCCGCCCAGGAGATCGAGATCATCGGTGATGGCGTGGTCGAGGTGCTGCAGGACGGTTTCGGCTTCCTGCGCTCCGCCAACGCCAATTACCTGCCAGGTCCCGACGACATCTATATTTCACCGTCGCAGATCCGGCGCTTTTCGCTGAAGACCGGCGATACTGTCGAAGGGCCGATCCGCAGCCCGAAAGAGGGCGAGCGCTATTTCGCGCTGCTCAAGGTCAACACCATCAATTTCGACGATCCCGAGAAGATCCGTCACAAGATCCACTTCGACAATCTGACGCCGCTCTATCCGACCAAGCGGCTGAAGATGGAGATCGAGAATGTCACCACCAAGGACATATCGGCCCGTGTGATCGACCTGGTGGCGCCGATCGGCAAGGGACAGCGCGCCTTGATCAACGCGCAGCCGCGTACCGGCAAGACGGTTCTGATGCAGAACATCGCCCACTCGATCACCGCCAACCACCCGGAATGCTATCTGATCGTGCTGCTGATCGACGAGCGGCCGGAAGAAGTGACCGACATGCAGCGCTCGGTGAAGGGAGAGGTGATCTCCTCGACCTTCGACGAGCCCGCGGTGCGCCACGTGCAGGTCGCCGAAATGGTCATCGAGAAGGCCAAGCGCCTGGTCGAACATGGCCGCGACGTCGTCATCCTGCTCGATTCGATCACCCGTCTCGGCCGCGCCTACAACACCGTCGTGCCGTCATCCGGCAAGGTGCTGACCGGTGGTGTCGACGCCAACGCGCTGCAGCGGCCGAAGCGCTTCTTCGGCGCCGCCCGCAACATCGAGGAAGGCGGTTCGCTGACCATTATCGCCACCGCGCTGATCGATACCGGCAGCCGCATGGACGAAGTCATCTTCGAAGAGTTCAAGGGCACCGGCAACTGCGAAATCCAGCTCGACCGCAAGGTGGCCGACAAGCGCATCTATCCGGCCATGGACATCCTGAAGTCCGGCACCCGCAAGGAAGACCTGCTGGTTTCCAAGCAGGACCTGCAAAAGATCTTCGTGCTGCGCCGCATCCTGGCGCCGATGGGAACCACCGACGCGATCGAGTTCCTGATCGACAAGCTGAAGCAGACCAAGACCAATGCGGATTTCTTCGATTCGATGAACACGTAAGGGGATGGGGTAGCGATCCTTCGCGCCCCCCTCTGCCCTGCCGGGCATCTCCCCCTCTAGGGGGGAGATTACGCCCTTGGTCGTTTTCGGCAATTATCAACGCCGTAAGGTGAACGGAACAGCGAAGCTGCCGATCTCCCCATTTTGAGTGGGCGATGGCCGGTAGGCCAGAGGGGGGCGTCTCTCGCCGGCGGTTAGCAAAACTATCGCCGTCGCAACAATCGCTCGAGCTCTTCAGCATCCGTCACCGCCGGCAAACAAACCTGCCCCGTGCACAACCATGCACCTGCCTTGTCGGTCGGCGGCAGGATTCCACCGGGTAGCAAGGATCGATTCGCTGCCGTACCGATCGGCACGACGATGTCGATGCGGCGCGGGTCCGGGTTTCGATTCGCAACCGGAACGAGCTTTGGATCTGTGAACTCATCCACCAACACCAGCTTGAGCGGCTCGATCGCCAGCGCGCAGGCATTGACGATGCCGGCCTGGCCATAGGCCTGCTGCGCCGCGCGGCCGGCGGCATGCTCGGCGACGTGCCAGGCTCTCTCCTGCAGCTCGAGATTGCCGGTGACGGAGGCGAGCCTGACCAGCGCCTCGATGATCTGGCCGGTGGCGGACGGAATGGCTTCGTCGACATCGCCGCGGATGCGGATCGGCACGTCGGTGCTGTCGGAAGCAGTCAGGTAGTAACCTGTCTTCTCGGCGTCGGCGTGCCAATGCTCGAGCTGCTCGACAAACTGGCCGGCCTGGTCGACATAGCTCCAATTTCCAGTGGCCTCGAACAGCGAGATCGCTGCGTTGGCCATGGCGGCATAGTCGCTGGACAAAGCAGGGAACAGTTTTCTGGCACCGAGCATCGAATGCGGCAGGCGGCCGTCGCGGCTGGCAGCGCTGATATGGGCAAAGGCCTTTGCCGCCGCATCGATCCAGTCAGGCCGCGCCAGCGCCCGGCCGGCCTCGGCAAGCGCCGCGATCATCTGGCCGTTCCAGTCGATGAGGGTCTTTGCGTCAAGGCCGGGCCTGACCCGCTCTTCCCGGACAGCAAGGAGTTTCGCCTTGAGCGCGCTGATCTCTTCGCGGTGGATCACATATTGCGATTGCTGGGACCAGGTTTGGTGGACGACCGGCTCGCCTTCCCAGCCATGCGGGCTGGAGAGCGTGAAGTGCTTGAAAAACAATGCGGAATCGTCGCCAAGGGCGGCTTCGATCTCGTCGCGGCTCCAGGTGTAGAACAGACCTTCCTCGCCGTCGCTGTCGGCATCGAGACTGGCGGCAAAGGCACCGCCGTCGACGCGCATTTCGCGCAGCAGCCAGCCGATCGTCTCTTCGATTCGCACCCGGAACAATTCATTGCCGCTTGCGGCATAGGCCCAGTTGCAGAAGCGGAGGAGCTGGGCATTGTCGTAGAGCATCTTTTCGAAATGCGGCACCAGCCACTCGGCATCGGTCGAGTAGCGGCTGAGCCCGCCGCCGATGTGGTCGTAGATGCCGCCGCGCAGCATCTGTTCGAGGCTGTTGAGGACGTCGTCGCGATGGGCGGCATTGCCATCACGCAGCCAGGACAGCCACAGCGTTTGCATGAACGGCGCGTTGGGAAATTTAGGCGCGCCGCGCAATCCGCCGAGATCACGGTCGATCATGCCGTCGATGCCCTTGGCCAATTCCGCCAGCGTGGCGCGGTCGAGCACGGTTCTGGCATGCGAACCGGCGAGCCTCGCCTCGACATGCGTCGTCAGGCCGTCGGCGCTCTGGTTGAGGCTCGCCCGCTTCTCCCGCCACGCCTTGTCCACCGCCTCCATCACCTGGATGAAGCCGGGGCGGCCGTAGCGCGGCTCGCGCGGAAAATAGGTGCCGCCCCAGAACGGCTTGCCGTCCGGGGTCAGGAACATGGTCAGCGGCCAGCCGCCCTGCTCGCCCATCGAGGACAGCGCCGCCATATAGATCTGGTCGATGTCCGGGCGCTCCTCGCGGTCGACCTTGATATTGACGAACAGACGGTTCATGACGGCGGCGATGCCATCGTTTTCGAAGCTTTCATGCGCCATGACATGGCACCAATGGCAGGCGGCATAGCCGACCGAGAGCAGGATCGGCCTATCCAGCGCTTTCGCCTCTTCGAGCGAAGCCGGCGACCAGGCCCGCCAGTGGACGGGATTGCCGCTGTGCTGCTGCAGATAGGGGCTGGCTTCTTCGGCAAGCAGGTTTTGCGCGGGCAGCGTCACTGGGCAAACTCGGGTGCGATTGGCTGATAGGCGTGAAGCTAGGGCGGTTCAGTAGAGCGGGCAAATGATTTCAGGCGATTCCATCGTAGCGCTGTCGAGCGGCCGGCTGCCTGCCGGCGTCGCCGTCATCCGAATTTCCGGCCCACAGACTCGATTCGTCGTCGAAACGATTGCTGGGGCTATGGTTAAGGACCGCGCGGCGGCTCTGCGCAAGATGCGGGCACCCGATGGAGCCGTGCTCGACACCGGGCTGGTCGTGTTCTTTCCCGGTCCGGCCAGTTTCACCGGCGAGGACGTCGCGGAATTCCACGTTCATGGCGGCCGTGCCGTTGTGGCAAAAATGCTGGAGACGATGACCGGGTTTGACGGCGTCAGGCACGCGGAACCGGGCGAATTCACGCGTCGCGCCTTTCTGAACGGCAAGGTAGACCTGGTCGAGACCGAGGCGCTGGCGGATCTCGTCAATGCCGAGACGGAGGCGCAGCGGCGCTTCGCGGTGCAGAATGCCGACGGCGTACAGAGCGAACTCTATCTCGGCTGGCGCCGCAGGCTGATCCATGCCCGCGCCATGATCGAGGCCGAGATCGATTTCGCCGACGAGGAAGACGTCCCTGGTTCCGTTTCGGATGCGGTCTGGTCTGATGTCAGAACGATGATCGACGAGATCGACCGGCACATCGCCGGATTTCGCGCCGCCGAGATCATTCGCGACGGCTTTGAGGTCGTCATCCTCGGTGCCCCCAACGCCGGTAAGTCGAGTCTGTTCAACGCCCTGGCGCGGCGCGATGCCGCTATAGTAACGGATGAACCAGGCACGACCCGCGACCTGCTTGAAGTGACACTTGATCTTCAGGGGCTGCGTGTCCGGCTTACGGATACGGCCGGGTTGCGCGATGCGCCGGGGAAGGTCGAGGCGATCGGCATCGAGAAGGCGAGGGCCAAGGCGCATGGCGCCGATCTCTTGCTGTTGCTTCACGACATGGCGAAACCAAGGGATGTCGGTGAGCTGCCGACCGTGGCGCCCACCCTGCTTGTCGGCACCAAGCTTGATCTGATCGACGGCCGTGCAGTGCCCGACGCGACCGCCGACTATGATCTTGTCATCTCGGTGGAGGAGGGGACCGGCGTGGAGGAATTGCTGGCGGAGATTGGCCGGCGCGCGTCGGAGTCAGCCGGCAGCGTCGGCGATGTCCTGCCGTCGCGCCTTCGCCACGTCGAATTGCTTGGCGAGACCAACCGCCATCTGCATCGCGCCACTGACGGCCGGATGAACGAGCAGGAGTTGCGCGCGGAGGAGTTGCGGCTCGCCGCCGATCGCCTCGGCCGAATCGTCGGCGCCATCGACGTCGAGGACATGCTGGACGTGATCTTCTCGCAGTTCTGCATCGGGAAATGACTCACGTGAAACAGGGTCGCTGCGGCGTGAGCTCCCTTTAGATCGTATGTTGCTTTGCTGCATGGCTTCGTGATTTTCGACGAACCCCGAAGGCGGGTAGGCTTCATCTGGGCCACCACCGCGCTGCGCCGCCTGCATGACTCACGTGAAACGTGTCAGGCGGCCCGATGACTCACGTGAAACACTGGGCTGACTAGCGGCGCGGCTGTTTCACGTGAAACTTGTCGCGGAGTTTTCTTGACAGCGTCGCTCCGCAGGGACATGTGTCCCTCATTCTTCTGAGTCCAGGACGTTTGGAAATGACCAATCGCTATGATGTGGTTGTGGTGGGCGGCGGCCACGCGGGTTGCGAGGCGGCCAGCGCTGCCGCGCGCGCCGGCGCCAGGACGGCGCTGGTGACGCTGCGTTTCGACACGATCGGCGTCATGTCGTGCAACCCCGCGATCGGCGGGCTCGGCAAGGGCCACCTGGTGCGCGAGATCGATGCCATGGACGGCCTCATGGGCCGCGTGGCGGATGCGGCCGGCATACAGTTCCGCCTGCTCAACCGCCGCAAAGGCCCTGCGGTGCGCGGCCCGCGTACGCAGGCCGACAGAAAGCTCTATCGCCTTGCCATGCAGGAAGCGATTCGGCAGCAGAACGATCTCGACGTGGTCGAAGGCGAGGTTCTGGACTTCGAGATCGCCGACGGGCAGATCACGGCGGTTCTCCTAGCCGACGGCCGGCGCCTTGCCTGTGGCGCGGTCGTCCTGACGACCGGGACTTTTCTGCGCGGGCTTATCCATATCGGCGAGAAGAAGATCGTCGCCGGCCGCATGAACGAGCAGGCGAGCCTCGGCCTGTCGGCAACGATGGACCGCGCCGGCTTCAAGCTTGGACGGCTGAAGACCGGGACGCCGCCGCGGCTCGATGGCCGGACCATCGACTGGGCGTCGCTGGAAAGCCAGGCGGCGGATGCGGATCCGGTGCCGTTCTCGCTGATGACCGACCGTATCACCACGCCGCAGATCGATTGCGGCATTACGCGGACGACGACCGCGACGCATGAGTTGATACGCGCCAATCTCGGTCGCTCGGCCATGTATTCCGGATCGATCGAAGGCGTTGGGCCGCGCTATTGCCCGTCGATCGAGGACAAGATCGTCAAGTTCGGGGACAGGGACGGGCACCAGATTTTTCTGGAGCCGGAAGGCCTGGACGACGACACCGTCTATCCCAATGGCATTTCGACCTCGCTGCCCGAGGATGTGCAGCTCGACATCTTGAAAACCATTCCGGGGCTGGAGCGAGCCGTCATGCTGCAGCCCGGCTATGCCATCGAATATGATCATGTCGATCCGCGCGAGCTGCATCAGACGCTGGAGACGAAGCGCGTCAGTGGCCTGTTCCTCGCCGGGCAAATCAACGGCACGACCGGCTATGAAGAAGCGGCCGGGCAAGGCTTGCTTGCCGGCCTCAATGCGGCGCGGCGGGCGGCGGGCAGCGAGCAGATCGTGCTCAGCCGCACCGAGGCCTATATCGGCGTCATGGTCGATGATTTGACCAGCCGGGGCATTGCGGAGCCCTACCGGATGTTCACGTCGCGGGCCGAGTTCCGGCTGTCGCTACGCGCCGACAATGCCGATGAGCGGCTGACGCCCGTGGCTGCGAAGCTTGGCATCGCCTCGGCGCAGCGAATGCGACGCTACGGGGATGTCATGCAGAATCTTGATGAAGCGCGGGAGCTGGCGAAGTTGCTCACAATGACGCCCAACGAGGCGGCGCGTCATGGGCTGGAAATCAACCGGGACGGCGTGCGCCGGTCCGGTTATGAATTGCTGTCCTATCCCGACGTCGACGTGGCCTGGCTGGGTCGTATCGATTCGCGATTCGCGGCGATCGACGGCAAGACGGCGGAGCGCCTCGAAACAGAGGCGAAATATTCAGTCTATCTCGATCGCCAGAAGACGGATGTGGCGCAGATCCGGCATGAAGAGAGCCGGCTGATCCCCGAGACGGTCGATTTCGCCGGAGTGCCGGGTCTGTCGAACGAGTTGAAGCAGAAGATGCAGGCGCGGCGGCCGCGCTCCATCGCCGATGCCCAGCGCATGGAAGGCATGACGCCGGCGGCGCTGGCGATCATTGTCGCGCATGTCCGTCACGCGGAGAGCGCCCAGCGCCTGCAAAAGGATGTTGCGTGAGTTCTATGACCCTAGCGAGCCTGCAGGACACGGCAGGCCCGGTTTCACGTGAAACATTCGATCGGCTGGTGGCGTTCGAGCAGATGTTCCAGAAGTGGAATCGCAGCATCAATCTGGTGGCGCAATCGACCTCGGGCGACGTCTGGCAGCGTCATATATTGGACAGCGCGCAGCTCGCGCGCATAGAGCCCCAAGCCACACGCTGGGTGGATATCGGCTCAGGCGGCGGATTTCCGGGCCTTGTCATGGCTTTCCTGCTGGCCGAGCGCGACGGCGCCAGCATCGATCTGGTTGAAAGCAATCGCAAAAAAGCATCCTTCCTGCAGACCGTCATTGGGCAGTTCAGCCTGCCGGCGCGGGTGGTGGCGCGCCGCATCGACGACAGTCATGCGCTTGTTTCGACGCCGCAGATCGTCACGGCGCGGGCGCTGGCTCCGCTTTCGACGTTGCTGGACCTGTCGGCGCCCTGGCTGATTTCAGGCGCGCGCGGCCTGTTCCACAAAGGCCGGGATTACCGCACCGAAGTGCAAGAAAGCGTTCACCGATGGTCCTTCGATCTGGTAGAACATCCCAGTGTGACCGACGCTGGCGGCGTCATCCTGGAATTGTCCAACCTGCGACCTGTCTGATCCGTCACTGACAGGCGATTTGGCGCCCAAAATGAATTTCTGGCATAAACCCATGATGAAGAATGGCCCCCGAATCATCACCGTAGCCAACCAGAAAGGCGGCGTCGGCAAGACAACCACCGCCATCAATCTGGCGACCGCGCTGGCCGCGATCGGCGAAAAGGTGCTGATCGTCGATCTCGATCCGCAGGGAAATGCCAGCACCGGCCTCGGCATCGACCGCAAGGATCGGACGGTGTCCTCCTATGACGTGTTGACCGGCGAGTTGGAGCTGGAGGCCGCGGCCATCCCGACGGCGGTGCCCGGCCTGTCGATCGTGCCGTCGACGCTCGACCTGCTCGGCATTGAAATGGAGATCGCCTCCGCGCCCGACCGGGTGCTCAAGTTGCGTAATGCGCTGCGCGCCGCGACCGAGCGCGGCGCACCCTTTGGCTATGTGCTGATCGATTGCCCGCCATCGCTCAACCTTTTGACCTTGAATTCAATGGCTGCGGCCGATTCTGTTCTTGTGCCGCTGCAATGCGAGTTCTTCGCGCTCGAAGGTCTCAGCCAGTTGCTGGAGACGGTCGAGCAGGTGCGCCGCTCGATCAATCCGGATCTCACCATCCAGGGCATCGTGCTGACCATGTATGACGGCCGCAACAATCTCGCCAACCAGGTGGTGCAGGATGTGCGGGCGCATATGGGCGACAAGGTCTACGAGACCGTCATCCCGCGCAATGTGCGGGTGTCCGAGGCGCCGTCCTACGGCAAGCCGGCGATCCTTTACGATCTGAAATGCTCGGGCAGTCAGGCCTATCTGCAACTGGCGTCGGAAGTGATCCGCCGCGAGCGCAAGTTACGCGCCGCTTGATTAGACTCCCTGCAATTTAAAGAGCCGATTCGATACCGAAACGATCCGGAACCTGGAATAAAGATGAGCGAAGACCTTTCGAGAAAGAGACTGGGGCGTGGGCTGGCGGCGCTGATCGGCGAGATCGATCGCCCAGCTGCGCCTGAAAAACCAGGCATGAGCGCCGACGGCAAGGTGCCGATCGAGTTCCTGACCCCCAATCCGAAGAATCCGCGGCGGCATTTCGGCGACGCCGAGCTGACCGACCTTGCCCAGTCGATCCGCGAACACGGCGTCGTCCAGCCGGTGGTGGCGCGTCCTTCGCCGGCACAGGCCGGCCGTTACGAGATCATCGCCGGCGAGCGGCGCTGGCGCGCGGCGCAGCGCGCCGGGCTGTCCGAGATCCCGGTCATCATCCGCGAGGTCAACGACCGCACCGCGCTCGAGCTGGCGATCATCGAAAACGTCCAGCGCACCGACCTCAATGCGGTCGAGGAAGCGCTTGGCTATCAGCAGCTGATCGATGAGCACGGCTACACCCAGGCCGATCTCGGCCAGGTGATCGGCAAAAGCCGCAGCCATGTCGCCAACACGCTCAGGCTCCTGAAGCTGCCGGATGTGATCCGCGACATGCTGGTCGACGGCGCGCTGTCGGCGGGCCATGCCCGCACGCTGGTGACGGCGGAAGATCCGGCCGGCCTTGCCAAGCGTATCGTCGAAGAGGGCCTTTCGGTGCGCCAGGCCGAAGCGCTGGCCCAGATACCGGCCGGCACCAGCAGCACCAAGGAAGCCAAGCCGGCGCCAAGTCCGGAGCAAAAGGACGCCGATACGCTGGCGCTGGAAAAGCTGTTGACCGATACGATCGGCATGATTGTGTCAGTGGATCACAAGGGCAAGGGCGGCACTTTGCGGGTTTCATACCGGTCGCTGGAGCAGCTTGATGAGCTGTGCAGAAGGCTGAAGCAGGAGCGTTAGTTAGCCGGCGAAGTATATTGAGACCGGAGATTGCGCATGTGGAAAGGGGCTGGCCGTTTGGCCGGCCTTTTCCTTTTGGGGCGCTCGTGATTGGCGAAATCGGTGACGCCGCGAATCTCCCTCCTTGAGGGGGGATGGCCGGCAGGCCAGAGGGGGTCGCCCCACATCAAGCGCCGGGCCCCTGCGGGAACGAAGAAGAGGTCAGCGCCCCACGCGCGGCGGCCCCCTCTGTCGCCTTCGGCGACATCTCCCCCTCGAGGGGGGGATCAGGCTCGCTCCCCAGCCTCGCGCTCTCAACCGCGATCCCAAGCAGCGCCTGCCGCCAGCCCTGCCGCTCGCGGCTTGACAGTGCCAGGCAACGGCGTAACCTATATTAGATATGGCTTAAATTATGTGCCCTAGCGTGCCGGTCAGTCGAGGCGGGGGGTATTTTTCGTT
>NZ_RZRW01000810.1:0-1990 GCF_003998745.1 Mesorhizobium sp. M7A.F.Ca.US.014.04.1.1
CTATACGCATCCTCATAGACAGCAGCGTCTGGTTGGACATCCTAAAGAACGCCCGTCTCGATCCGGTGCTCACCGCGATCGAGGACCTGGTCGCCGTCGAAGCCATTTCGCTGATCATGCCAGAACAGATCGTGTTCGAGTTCGACAGGAACAAGGACAGGGTCAAGGACGCCAGAAAGACCACGCTAGTCGGGACCGTGAAACGTTTTCGCGAAGCGCTGTCGCAGATCGACAGCGAGGCCGAGCGCGAGCAGGCACTGCAGGCTGTCAGCGCCATCGACCACAAGCTGGCGCTCACCGCAGACACCGGTGAGAAGGTGATAACGCGGATCACGGAGTTAATGGCGAAGGCACCAGTGATCGCCGTGACCGACAGCGTTAAGCTGAAGGCCGCCGACCGGTCGCTTACGCGTGCGGCGCCGTGTCACCAGACCAAGAACAGTATCGCCGATGCCATAATCCTCGAGGCTTATCTCGAGGCCATGGCGGCGGACGGCGCGCCGGACAGTCAATTCGTCTTCGTCACGACCAACACCAACGACTTTTCCGCGGTGCCGGCGACAAGCAGATGCCCCACCCCGACCTCGAACCGCACTTCGCCGACCAGAGATCCACCTACTCGACCCAGATCGCCGACGTGATCCGCGATGTCGACGAAAGCATCCTCGACGAGTACACTTTCGGAGATGACTTCTATGAGGAGCCTCGGAAGTTGTCAGAATTGCTCGAAGCCGAACATCTGCTGTTTCGGCAGGTTTGGTATAATCGCCACCAGAATCTGCGGCGTCGAGTCAGCACCGGTGAGACCAAGTTGGTAGATGCGATCGACCTGACGCAGCGCCCGGTCACATCCCTGATGACGCGCGACACGTGGGCCGCAGCGCTTGAAGCAGCCAAGCGAACTGAGGATGAGGTTGGCTCGGATAACCTTGGTCCTTGGGACGATTTCGAATGGGGTATGCTCAACGGCAAACTCTCGGCTTTGCGCTGGGTGCTCGGCAACGAATGGGACATGTTGGACACGTGACGCAATGAAGAAGGTAGATGATACGTCTGGCTGGTCCAGCTAGATTCGAATGGCGATCGAGGTCGAGGTGGCTGGGAGCCAGAAGAGAAAAGCAAATCGCTCCAAACCGGTGCCCGTTTCCGACGCCATGTGTCGGCTCGACCTTATGCTGAAGGCCCTCGAAAGTGAGATAAGGGGCGCGATCTGGGCGAAGGCGACGCTTGAGGTCGGAAACACTATCGTGATGGCCGACTATCACGGCCAAACGTTTGATGGTGCCAACTGCTACAATGTGCTTCGAAACAGCACGCAGACAGCTCTAATCCTGTCGCTCTGCAAGCTATTCGAGAGGCCGCGCGGCCGTCAGGGAAAGTCCGAGGTGACGGCCTTCAACCGCAGCGACCTGGCTTCAATCCCAGTGTTCCTTCATCTGCTCAGGCAGAAACGTTGCCGTGCCAAATTGGTCGAACGAGCGTCGACAGGCTGGGATGGAAATTCTCTCGGCATGTCGAAGATGTGGGAAGGCGATTGCATGGCGGCTTTGCATCGCTGCGACGATACTGCACGCCGCCTGACATCGCCTCTTGGTCGACGCGCAGCAGCCGCGTTGGGTGTTTTCCGTGATGACCACGTCGCGCACCTTTACGCCGAACCGCGGGTTTGGAACGCCAATCGCTACAACGAGCTATTTCTCCTGCTCGATATTGCGTCGGATCTTGTCTCGCATGCGTGCATTGCGTTTCGGGGGTGCAACCTCGATTTCAAGGAAAGGGAGGAGATCTGGATGGGTGAGGCGCATGCCTTTTGGAAGCCTGCCCTGGCTGCCGCGACTGCGGCCGATCCATACTCGATTTAAGGCATCAACACTGTGGCAGCGGCCTAGGAGCTATGGCAGGTTGAGCTGGTATTGGGCAATGGCTATCTGGTGCCAACCGCAGGCGGGTCCCCGCCTCCATCCTGGACGACATTGGCAAGGTTCAACTA
>NZ_RZRW01000811.1:0-1989 GCF_003998745.1 Mesorhizobium sp. M7A.F.Ca.US.014.04.1.1
GGCGGCCGCACCAGCGGCGCGCCATGGCCGACGAAGGAGCGGGGAAAACGGACGAACAGCGACGGATTCGAGGGTGCTGCCTGGCCGTCCTTGTACTCCTCGTTGCGGTCCGGATAGTTGACGCCGACGCAGATGATCTTTTCCGGCGAAGGGATCGGAATTTCGTAGGCAATGGCGTCGAGCGGGAAATCGATCGGGAAGGCCTCGGCCTCTTCCGCCAGCCGCCGCAAGGCGCCGGCCTCGATCGCTTCCCGCAGCGTCGGCCACTGGCCGTGGCGCGCCGACAGGTTGATGACACCCTTGCTGGTGACCGCGCCATAGCGCGCCTTGCCGCCGACGGTGAAGGTGGCGAGCCGTGCGTGTTTCATGCTGCGGCTCCGGCAATGGTGGTGGGCGAGGATGGCGCTCTACGGCGCCCCCCTCTGTCCTGCCGGACATCTCCCCCACAAGGGGGGAGATCGGATGTCATCTCTGCCTTCGCCAATTTCCAACGCTGCAACAGAGGCGCTGACCATGGGCCTAGCCAATCTCCCCCCTTGAGGGGGAGATGTCCGGCAGGACAGAGGGGGGCGCCACGGAACGCTGACATCTCCAAAATCCCACTCACGGCGCAATGATCGGCGAAGCCGCCAAATCCGGCTGGCGCGCCTCCGCCCCGGCAAACGCACTGCCCTCCTCGAACCAGCTTTTCGGCGCCGGTGCGCCCCACAGCGTCTGGCGCTGCGGGTCCTTGAGGTCCCACTTGATCGGCTCCAGGTCCGGATCGACCGTCTGGTAGTCCGAACAGTAGATCTCGATACGGTGGTTGTCCGGGTCGCGGACATAGAGGAAGAAGGCGTTGGAGATGCCGTGCCGACCAGGGCCGCGTTCGATGTTCGGCAAATAGCCCGTGGTCGCCATCAGGTCGAGCAGGTCGATGATGTTGAGCGGCGTCGGCACCCAGAAGGCGACATGATGCAGGCGCGGGCCGATGCCGTTGGTGAACGCGATGTCGTGGACGCCGCCCTTGCGATGCGTCCAAGCTGCCCAAAGCTTCCCGGTTGCGGCATCCTCGGTGTATTCGGTGACGCGAAAACCGAGCTCGTTGTAGAAGGCGACGGACTCGTCGACATTGGGCGAGAAGCAGTTGAAGTGGTCGATGCGTAGCGGCTTGACGCCCTTGTAGAGCGCATATTTCTGATGGATCGGCGGCAGCCTTTCCATCTGGGCATAGAACTCCAGCGGAATCCCGTGCGGGTCGCGCGTCCGAAAAGTGCGCGACTGGTAGGGCCGCTCGACCCATTCCACCGGCAGGCCCTTGCCCTTGAAGAAATACTCGGCCTTATCGAGGTCCTCGTCCGAAAAGACCTTGAAGCCGAGGTCGCGCGCTTCCGGCGTCGTCGCCTTGCGCAGCACGATGCAGTGATGGCCACGTTCCTCCATGGCGCGCAGGTAGATGGCGCCTGATGTCTCGTCGGTAACCTGCAGGCCGAGCGTGTCGACATAGAAGGCGCGGGATTTGGCGAGGTCGGTGACAGCCAACTCGACATGGCTGAGGCGCACGATGTTGAAGGCGGGGTAGAGATTGGGTTTGGGCAAGGGCATCCGATTTCCTCCGGTCAGCCGCCGAGTTTCTGGATCGCGTGCGCCGTCGTCGCGAAGGCGACGTTCTTCGTCTCCATGTAGAAGTCGAAGGAATGGTCGCCGCCGTCGCGGCCGATGCCGGAATTCTTGACGCCGCCGAAGGGGGTCGGCAAATGCCGCACGTTCTCGGAGTTAACCCAGATCATGCCGGCCTCCAGCGCATCGGTGAAACGGAAGGCGCGGGTGACGTCAGAGGTCCAGAGATAGCCGGTCAGGCCGTATTGCGTGTCGTTGGCCAGCGCCAGCGCTTCCGCCTCGTCGTTGAACGCAATGGCGCTCAGCACCGGCCCGAAAATCTCCTCCTGCGCGATGCGCATGCCGTTGGTCACGTTGGTGAACAGGGTCGGGCCGACATAACAGCCGCCT
>NZ_RZRW01000812.1:0-1975 GCF_003998745.1 Mesorhizobium sp. M7A.F.Ca.US.014.04.1.1
TCCACGAGCACCCCAGGGCCGCCCCCCTGCTCGGTCCGCATATCCGCTCCAACGGCGCGCCGAATGCACCTTGGGTCGAGATCATTCTGACTGCGCTCACCCAAGCCGGATTCGAGGATCAGGCTTTGATCAATGCCTTCAATTCAGTGGTTGGCGCCCTGGAAGGCTATATCACGATGGAACTCGCCGCAGACGGCGCTACCGAAGACTCGGAATGGGTCGAAACATTCAACGCAGGCCTTGATGCGCTTGACCCAGCGCGGTTTCCGTTGGTTACGCGATACCTGCCGCAAATGTACAACCGGTCGTTCGTGATGCGCTGGAAAAGCGGGAACGTCGCCCCGCTCGAGGATGGTTACGACTTCCTGATCGAAACCCTGATCCTGGGACTGGAGGCGCAGGCCAAACCTGGCCGAAACAGGGATAAGGACGCTGGCGAGCAGACCACGGATAGATGACCAGATATACGGGCGCAGCGCGCGTCCCGGCCTAGTACTGGACGCAGGAGTACATATGGCATGGTTTAAACGCATCGACGACACGTACGAGCTTCTGAACAATGTCGGTAAGAGCTCATCTCAACAGGAAATATGCCGACACATCCTTGGTTACGCCGGACGCATTGGCGCGACCAATCTTCTGGCAGGACTAATTCCCCCACCCCAAGCCCTGAAACATGATCAAGCTTCGCATGTCATTCTGCATGCCTGGCCAGAACAATGGTCCGAGCGATATTTTTCAAAGGGCTACCTATATCGCGATCCAACGATTCAACTTGTGAACCGGGGCAGCACGCCCTTCCTCTGGAGCGAGATCGATAACCTATGCAAGGTCTGTCCTTTCGGCCGCCGGATCATGGACGAGGCAACCGACTTCAGATTATGCGAGGGTTTGACAGTCCCGTTTGCCACATTGGATGGGCAGCCGGTCGGGTTTTCCGTCGCGGGAGAAAAGCTGGATCCGGATCCCCACGACCGTCTCGCCTTTCAGTTGGTTGCAGCTTACGCTTTCGGCTGCGCGGCTGTTATCACTGATGCAAAACGCAATATCCGGCCGGCACGTTTATCTCCGAGACAAAGGGACGTTCTGCGCTGGGCAGCGGAAGGCTTGACTGTCGATGAGATCGCTGACCGTCTCGCTGTCAGTCGCAACACGGCAGACACTCACCTGCGGGCGGCGCGCGAGAGGCTCGGAGTAGCAAGCACAGTGCATGCTGTCGCGGAAGCCTTTCGTCACGGTCTGATCGCCTAGCTCACGCAATCGCGTGATGCCGCCTTCTACAGGAAGCGACCATTGGTTGACCTCCAAACTGGAGGATAACCGAGATGCTTCTTGTGGTTACATCGCAGAATTCAGAAGAATATCAGGCGGAGCTGGAACAGGCGTTCCGCCTTCGCCACAAGGTCTTTGTCGAAGAAAAGGGCTGGACGGATCTGCGACGCGCAGATGGTCGTGAAATCGACCGGTTCGACAATGAGCACGCAGTCCACATGCTCTTTACGGCTGAGGAGCGCGTTGTCGGCTACCAGCGCATGCTGCCTTCGACCCGCCCCCACTTGCTCTCGGAGGTCCTGTCGGAGCTTTGCGAAGGCCAACGCCCAGTGGGCGAAAACATCTGGGAATGGACGCGCTACTGCGTCGAGCCGCAGTACCGAGAACGGGGAAGAATGCTGAGCCCGGTGGCGAATGCGCTTTTGTCAGGCATCGTCGAGTGGGGCCTGGACAGAAGCATCGATACGATCATCATCGAGATGAACCCTCTCTGGCTGCTGCGCCTGGTCCAACTGCATTTCAGGGTGACGCCGCTGGGGTTGCCGAAGATCATAGGCGGTGAAGAGACAGTGGCGGTGACGGCGAGCTTCGATGAACGCACACTCGCCCGATTGTATGAAACGCGGAAGGCGAGCCCGCCGACTGGTGCGATTGAGAACTGAACGCTCGCGCCCAAACCGAGCGGGCTTTGAGCAGGTACTTC
>NZ_RZRW01000813.1:0-1967 GCF_003998745.1 Mesorhizobium sp. M7A.F.Ca.US.014.04.1.1
GTGTTGGCGAAACCGAGTGTCTTCAGCGCGATCTGGCCCTGATCGTGGAACATGGTGATGATCAAGTCGAGCTTCTCCGGCCCCACACGCAGAAAGACGGTATCGGCCGGATAGAGGCCGGCGACATCGTATCCAAGTTCCTTTAGCCTTTCGATGGCGGGGAGGATAATCTCGATCTCCTCAGTGCCCATTGCGCCGCCTTCTCCCAAATGCGGGTTAAGGCCGGCAACGGCTATTCTCGCACGTTTGCCGCTTGATGATTCGACCGCCTTGGCGCCGGCCACCGTGGCCGCAATGATGGACTCCACGGAGATGTTGTCGGCCACGGCGCGAAGCGGGATATGCGAGGTTACGCGGGCCGTCCAGAGAGCCCCCTGGTTATTCATTTCGCAGCAGAAGCCAGTAACACCGAGGCGACTTGAGAAAAAATGCAGTTCGTCGATCGCCTTGTGACCGGCCAGCCACATCGCCTGTTTGTTGAGCGGACCATAGACAATCGCATCGAGCTGCCCTGCCCCGGCCGCGTCTGCTGCACTCTCCAGCGCCGCGAGCGTGGCAGTTCCGCCCTCCGCACTCGCCACACCGGGTTTGTAGCCGCCTCGATCCAGACCTGAAATCAGCGCCACGCCGCCACGCTCCGGAATCGATGAGACGCTATCGACGACCGGGATTTCACCATCGAGACCAGCGATTCGTATTCCGTCGCGAAAGCTCCCTTTCCCACAAAAGACGGCAACGCGGAGGTCACTCTGGCGCCCCTTTGCATTGACCAATTTGGCACAAAGTTCCGGACCGACACCGGATGGGTCTCCAGCGACGAGGCCGATTGTTGTCACAGACATTTCTCACTCCCGTTTGACAAACTCATTTCAAATGTCTAACAGAGTGCATACGTATGCTCAATCAAAAACAACAGAAGCCATCTCGTATGAACGCCTTTGCAACAGACTCCCTTGAAGCGCGCATCGGCGCGCAAACCACGGAAGCGAGACGACTTTCGGGCCAGATCGTCTGCGGCGGCGGCTTGAGAAAAGCGCTCACAACAGCGCAATTCGATATCGAGAACCCCGCCACCGAAGAGATCATCGGCTCTGCGCCACGCTGCGGCATAGAGGATGTCAATTCTGCGGTGGATGCGGCTTCCCTTGCGTTCCGGTCTTGGTCGGCAACGCCGGCGAGAGAGCGCGGCGCCCTGCTCATACGGGCAGCCGATCATCTCGACGGCTTCCGTGAAGACATTGCCCGGCTCTCGTCGCTGGAGACTGGCAACGCACTTCCAACCCAATCGCGCAATGAAGCCGGCACCATGGTCGACATCCTGCGTTATTTCGGTGGCCTGGCTGGCGAGATCAACGGCCGGACCTATCCGCCCGATCCTGGCCGGCTGCTCTATACGCGACGCGAGGCGCTTGGTGTCGTTGGCGCGATCATTCCGTGGAATGCACCGCTGATGCAGCTTGCCAGCAAGATCGCCCCGGCACTCGCCGCGGGCAACACCGTCGTGCTAAAGCCGGCCGAGCAAGCACCCTTGGCAGTGCTTCGGGTGTTCGAACTGCTACAGGCGGTTCTGTCACCCGGCGTCGCGAACGCAAACACCGGGCTCGGCGAGGAAGCAGGTCGCCTGCTTTGCCAACATCCGGCTGTACGCAAGATCAGCTTCACCGGATCGAGCGCCGTCGGCGCCTTGATCATGCACTACGCCGCCGACAAGATCATACCAGTCACAGCCGAACTCGGTGGCAAGAATCCGAACATCGTCCTGGCTGATGCCAATGTCGATCGCGCGGCGCGTGGCATTCTGCAGGGGCTTCGGCTTCAGCGTCAGGGCCAGTCGTGTTCCGCCGGTACGCGGATCTATATCCACGACGCCATCTATGATGCGGTGATCGAGCGCGTCCTGGCCGGCATTCCGTCTTTCCGGGTTGGAAACCCGCTGGATGAAGCGACACAGGTGGGCTGTATCGTAT
>NZ_RZRW01000814.1:0-1965 GCF_003998745.1 Mesorhizobium sp. M7A.F.Ca.US.014.04.1.1
GTGGCAGGAGTTTCGGAAACACCAACAGGGGCATTGTCGTCCGCTTCCGCGTCGCCATCTCCGGCGGCCGAGTCCGAGTCCGAAAACTCGCCGGCCGGAGCCGAGACGGAAGCACCGTCCGCAGGGGCGCCATGTTCGCGATCGCGATCCTTGCCGCCACGCCGACGCCGACGCTTGCGGCGCTTGCGGTCGCGGCCTTCGCCTTCCTCACCACCGGCAGCGGGCCGCGGCTGCTGTTGCTGCGGCTGCTGGCGTGGCTGTTCTGCCTGGATCGGCGCCTCGTCGTCTTCCTCGATGACGGCAATCTCATCCTCGGGCTCGTCCGGCTCGACATAGGCCGGGAAGCTGCGCGCCTCGACAAAGCCTTCCGGCTTTTCAGCCAACGCGCCGCGGAAGATCGCATAGTGCTGCGAACCCACCGAATCGTCGGCCTCGACGGTGATCGTCAGCCCGAAGCGGCTTTCGAGTTCCACCAGCGTGCCGCGCTTGTGGTTGAGCACGTAGAGTGCTGTCGCCGCCGGCGTCCGCACCGTGATGTGGCTGCGCGAATCCTTGAGCAGGAATTCCTCGATCGCCCGCACCACCATCAGCGCGACCGACGAATCGGAGCGCACATGGCCGGTGCCGCCGCAATGCGGGCAAGGCTTCATGGTCGATTCCAGCACGCTGGCGCGGATGCGCTGGCGTGACATCTCCATCAGGCCGAAATGCGAGATACGGCCGACCTGGATGCGCGCACGATCGTTCTTGAGGTGATCCTTCAGCCGCTTCTCGACGGAGCGGTTGTTGCGGTTCTCCTCCATGTCGATGAAGTCGATGACGATCAGGCCGGCAAGATCGCGCAGCCTTAGCTGACGCGCGACTTCCTCGGCCGCTTCCAGATTGGTGTGGAGCGCGGTGTCCTCGATCGAGTGCTCCTTGGTGGAGCGGCCCGAATTCACGTCGATGGCAACCAGCGCTTCGGTCTGGTTGATGATGATGTAGCCGCCGCTCTTCAGCGTCACTTGCGGCTGCAGCATGCGGTCGAGCTGTGCCTCGATGCCGTTGCGCACGAAGATCGGCGTCGTGTCGCGGAACGGCTGAACCACCTTGGCGTGGCTCGGCATCAGCATGCGCATGAAGTCCTTGGCCTCGCGGTAGCCTTCCTCGCCGGAGACAAGAATCTCGTCGATATCCTTGTTGTAGAGGTCGCGCACCGAGCGCTTGATCAGGCTGCCTTCCTCGTAGACCAGGGCAGGGGCCGTGGACTGCAAGGTGAGATTGCGGACATTTTCCCAAAGCCGCATCAGATATTCGTAGTCGCGCTTGATCTCTGCCTTGGTGCGGCTCTCGCCGGCGGTGCGCAGGATGACGCCCATGCCCTGCGGCACTTCGAGATCGGCGACGACCTCCTTGAGCCGCTTGCGGTCGACCGCGCTGGTGATCTTGCGCGAAATGCCGCCGCCACGCGCCGTGTTCGGCATCAGCACCGAATAGCGGCCGGCCAGCGACAGATAGGTGGTCAGCGCCGCGCCCTTGTTGCCGCGCTCTTCCTTGACGACCTGCACCAGGAGGATCTGCCGGCGCTTGATCACTTCCTGGATCTTGTACTGGCGGCGCACCGGCTTGCGGCGGTTGCGCACTTCTTCCAGCGCATCCTCGGCGCCGACCGATTCGACCTCGTGATCGTCCGGATGCGAGGACTGCACTTCTTCCAGCATGCCGCGATCATTGTCGCCGGAGGTCGCTTCGCTGCCTTGTTCGGCCAGCGGGACGGCTTCGGAAATCACATCGGCCTCGACCGAGGCGGCGATCGACGTCGGGCCGCCTTCGCGGATTTCGCCTTCGTCCTGCTCGGCCGAATCCTCGCCATGCTCGGACGCATCGGCATGTTCGGACGAATCAGCCGCATGTTCAATGATCTCGGACGTGTGCGAGATGTCCTCGACACCAGCGTCGGCACCTTCTTCTGCCTCGTCGGCAGCG
>NZ_RZRW01000815.1:0-1964 GCF_003998745.1 Mesorhizobium sp. M7A.F.Ca.US.014.04.1.1
GACAAGGAGATATCCGACCGCTGGCGTGGCTTCGAGGACATCGCCGATTCACGCCATCTGGCCAACCGCGTCGAGCGCAGTGTGGTGGACGCCTTGGCCTCCGCCGTTCGCGATGCCTATCCGCGCCTCTCGCACCGCTACTACGCGATGAAGGCACGCTGGCTGGGCATGGAGGTGATGAACCATTGGGACCGCAACGCGCCGTTGCCGGATACGCCCCAGGCGATCATCGGCTGGGACGAGGCCAGGAACACCGTGCTGTCCGCCTATCAGCGCTTTTCGCCCGACATGGCCGAGATCGCGCGAACCTTCTTCGACCGCAACTGGATCGACGCGCCGGTGCGGCCCGGCAAGTCGCCTGGCGCCTTCGCGCATCCGACCGTACCGTCGGCGCATCCCTATGTCCTGCTCAACTACATGGGCAAGCCGCGCGATGTGATGACGCTGGCGCACGAGCTTGGCCATGGCGTGCATCAGGTGCTGGCCGGCGGCCAGGGTGCGCTGATGGCCTCGACGCCGCTGACGCTGGCCGAGACGGCATCGGTCTTCGGCGAGATGCTGACCTTCCGCTCGCTGCTCGACCAGACCACCGACCGGCGCGAGCGCAAGGCCATGCTCGCCCAGAAGGTCGAGGACATGATCAACACGGTCGTGCGCCAGATCGCCTTCTATGAATTCGAGCGCAAGGTGCATGCCGAACGCAAGAACGGCGAACTGACCTCCGACAGGCTCGGTCAGTTCTGGCTCGAAGTGCAGGCCGAAAGTCTGGGTCCCGCCATCAAGCTGCGCGAAGGCTACGAGGTGTTCTGGACCTACATCCCGCACTTCATCCATTCGCCCTTTTATGTCTATGCCTATGCTTTCGGCGACTGCCTGGTGAACTCGCTTTACGCGGTCTACCAGAACGCCGAGCGCGGCTTTCAGGACAAGTATTTCGAAATGCTGCGCGCCGGCGGCACCAAACATCATTCCGAGCTTCTGGCGCCCTTCGGGCTCGACGCCACCGATCCCGCCTTCTGGCAGATCGGACTTGGCGTCATCGGTGGCCTGATCGACGAGCTGGAAGCGCTCGACACTTGAAATGCGCCCCCAGGCGTCGCTCTAACAGTTTAGCCGGAATGCATGTTGGGACAGCTCTACTATCGCCCTAAATATCTGTTCTTGAAGTACTCTCCACCGAAGTTTTCCGATAGCTTTCCACAAGCTCTATGATAGCCTTCGCTCCAAGCTCAGCCGGAGCGCATGCGGATCGGCGAGGAGAAATCTCAGCCGGCCGTGGCGCTCAGGCGAACGCGACAACGGCCGTTGGCCATGGGCAAGCAAAGCCGATCGCCGACAGCTCGAACCGAAGCCGGCTGTTCTGCTTACCGCGGAACCACCAAGAGTAGTCCTTCGCCGAAGATCATGACCCACGGCAGACGGATCTGACTGGAGAGAGACAATGGGCACTTTTTTCTACGTGGTCCTGGCGTTCCTGATAGGCGTATTGGTCGGCTGGTTCCTTTGGGGGCGCCTGCGCGGTGAACTCGACAGCTTGCGCGGCGATCTCGACCGTACACGCAGCGAACGCGACAGGCTGCGCACCGACAGCGACCGCCTGACCGGCGAACTCGATGCATGCGGCAAGACCCGCGCCGACCTTGAGCGCCGGCTGCGCGAAGCGTCGGCCGCACCTGCCGCCGGAAGCAGCGCGGCAAAACCGGCAAGCCAGGCGCCGGCGGCCCTGATGTCGACCCCCGCGACGGCCAAATCCGCCACCACAAAGCCCGCGACGGCCAAACCGGCCGCTGCGAAAGCGGTCTCTGCCAAGCCGGCGGCGAAACCCGTCGCCACCAAAACCTCGGCTCCAGCCAAATCCGCAATGAGCAAGCCTGCAACAGTCAAGCCTGCAACAGCCAAGCCTGCAACAGCCAAGCCAGCATCCGGAAAGCCCGACAATCTGCGTCGGCTGATCGGTATCGGTC
>NZ_RZRW01000816.1:0-1963 GCF_003998745.1 Mesorhizobium sp. M7A.F.Ca.US.014.04.1.1
TCGCCCAACCTGTCGCCGGTGCATTCCTCGCCTGGCATTCCGGCTATCCGCTGACCGAGGGGTGGATTGTGCTTTCGATCCTGCTCTACCTCATCACCGGCCTGTTCTGGCTTCCAGTCGTGTGGATGCAGATCGAGATGCGCAATCTCGCTATGCAGGCCGCGGCAGAGAAGCAACCTCCACCACAGCGCTATGACACCTTGTTTCGGCTCTGGTTCGCCTTTGGCTTTCCTGCCTTCGCGGCAGTGCTCGCCATCTTCTGGCTGATGATTTCGCGACCTTCGATCGATTGGTTCGCCTTGTAGCACCGGACTTCGTCTCCCTCGTCACGGTCTGCAACATCGTTGCGCCTAACAAATGGAAGGCGATGGGCGCCAGCCGCAGACTGCCTCGTTCCGTTACTACATACCGGGTGGCAATGGTTGCACAGGTTCCCGGCCATCGCCCGAGCACCTCTGTGGCGGGAGGCTGACGGGACTTTGATTGCCGACGACACGTCTATCCACGTCGCCCGTGCACGGCTTCGAAATGCATCAAGCAGATTGCGAGATTTCGGGCATAGCGGAAAATCTCCGGATGGTGGCGCCGCAGCCAAGCCGCGTTATCTGTTATAAGTCATCAACTGACTGAAAGCGTGGGCAGCCATGTGCAACGATTATGAGCAGCATATCGCCTGGGCCGAATATTGCAGGATGATGCAATTGCTGGCGCTCGACATTCCCACTTATCAAACCGAACTGGATCTGCCGCAGGCGGATGACATCCGCATCAGTGATCCCGCCCCGATCATGCGCGCCGCCGGCGACACGATCGAACTCACGCGCATGACCTTTGCCTTTCCGCCCTCCGGGCCCAAAGGCGGGCCGATCTTCAACTTCCGCTCGGAAGGACGGAACGTCTCCAACAGCAAGCGCTGCCTTATTCCGGCGTCGGCTTTCTTCGAATTCACGGGAAAGAAGTCTCCAAAGGCTAAGCATCGCTTCACGCTCAACGGCGCCTCGTTCATGGCGATCGCCGCCCTGTGGCGCGATGGCGAAGGCAACAAGCCCCCGACATTCGCTATGCTGACGACGGAACCCGGCCTGGACGTGGCGCCCACCCACAATCGCCAGATTGTGGTGCTGCGCCCGGAGGACTGGGCGGCATGGATACACCTCACGAAACCGGAGGGCGAGCTCTTGAAGGCCCTCCCGGCCGGGTCGCTGGCGGTAGAAACCGTACGAGAAGGGAGCGACTGACTCGGCTATTCTTAACGTCAACGGGGCATTCATCGACCCAAGGGGTATATGGGACAAAGTAACCTTTCACCTGTCCGGTTCTGAGCCTCAGCAAACCCTCCGACGTGAAGCCAGCATGACTGCTTTGCGCCCAACGTCGGCCGTTTGCCTCCATCTGCCTAATTTCTGCAAGCGGACGTTCTCCTGGGCTCTCAGGCCTTGGACGCTGACTTCGACAGGCTCTCCTTCATCTTGCGCTAGTATGTACGGGTAACTTCGACGGCAGGCCGGGTTACGACCATGAAATCGTGCCCATCGGGACGGGCGGTCAGCAATGCCGCAGAATAAGGGGATTGGGCAACGGAGTATCCTGCCGCGTCTATCCATTCGATCCCATCGGCTCCGACAATTGGACGAACGTCATAGGATTCTCGTCGCCCATCCACATGCGTAAGCTGAGCCGCACTTCCCCGCACTATCTCGACGGCATCTCTCTGTGCCGCAAGCGACCTTTGCCACGCCAGGAAGCATTGCGGATCTATCAGCGTCTCGGCGTTGAGATAGAGCCCCTCCCCTACAAGCCACGCTTCGAACTCGGGACGCCGGGCAACGGCTTCTTGACGCGTTCGCGCCAGCCCTTGCGCAAGTGCGAAGGCGACGAATGGATCGAGCGTTCCCCAACGCAGCAGCTCGCGAAACCAGAAACCGATCCAAGGCAGGCCGCTGGTCGCGCGCCAGGTCTCGAG
>NZ_RZRW01000817.1:0-1954 GCF_003998745.1 Mesorhizobium sp. M7A.F.Ca.US.014.04.1.1
CGCCCAACTTGACCGTTGCCGAAGCGCTGCTGCTGCCCGCCATGAAGCGCGGGGCGTTCGGCCTGGTCTCTCCCTACCAGACAGCGCGAGCCGCAGCTGAAATCCTGCATCGCTATCGTTTGGATGACGTCTCGCCGATCGCCGGCATCGCCAGCCTGTCGCTCGCCCACAGGCAGCGGCTCGAGATCGCCCGAGCCATGCACTATGCCGAAAAGGATCTTATCCTTGACGAGCCTACGGCAGCATTGACCGATGTCGAATGGCTGTTCGATCTGGTTCGCAGCACGACTGCGGCCGGGACCGCCGTCCTCTATATTTCACACCGCCTGGCCGAGGTGCGCACCTTGTGCAAGCAGGCAACGGTGCTGCGAAACGGCCGTTCCGTGGCAAGCGTCGGACTATCGGACGCCAGCGATGCCGATATTTTCGAGCTGATGGTCGGCCGCACGGAGATGGCGCACGGGCGCCGCACCCACTCGTTCGCTCGCGAGACGCGTTCCGCGCTCGAACTGAACAATGTCACCGGCGCAAAGCTCAAGGGCGTCACACTCGACGTGAAAGAGGGCGAGATCGTCGGCATCGCCGCTTTGGAAGGCCAAGGCCAGCGCGAACTTTTCCGCACCCTTGTCGGCCTGGATAAAGCGACGTCGGGACAAATCCTGGTCGGGGGAAAGCCCGTACAACCTAAAAGCCCACGTCATGCCATCGCGGCCGGACTGAGCTTCCTTCCCGAAGAACGCAAGGTGGAAGGGATATTCTCGACACTGTCGACGGCAGCAAACATCGTGCTGCCCGTCATCCAGAACATCAGCCGGACCGGTTTTGTCTGGCCCGCGCTGGAACGGCACAGTGCCGCACGGGCATCCGAAGGGGTCGAACTCAATCCTCGCTATCTCGATTTTCGTATCGCCGACCTCTCCGGAGGCAATCAGCAGAAGGCATTGCTTGCGCGTGCGATGTTTACGGGCGCGCGTACATTGCTTCTCTACGATCCGACCCGAGGCGTCGATGTCGGCACCAAGCAGGCTATCTACGCGGCCATTCAGGCCTTTGCCGACAGGGGTGGATCGGTGCTTCTCTATTCATCGGAACTTACAGAACTGACGCGTCTGGCCGACCGCTGTCTGGTGCTCTACGGCGCACGAATTTTCGAGCAGTTCACGGGCGAAGCCATCGAAGAGCGTGCGCTGGTCGCAGCCCTTACCGGTCATTCCCGAGACCCCGCAAAATCAAAGCGCGAGGCCGCGGCATGAGCATTCTTGCAACCAAGGCGGCAGCCACCTCTCACCGCCTCGCCCCGTCAATGCCGGCAAGGGCAAAAGCCTTACTGGCCAGCGGCACCGGCATCATCATCGTTCTCTACATCATCCTGTATGGCCTGTATTCCATATGGGATCCTACCGCGCTGACCGCCGACACAGTGCTCAACCTGACGAACAATGCCGTTCCCCTTGCGATCGCGGCGGCGGGTCAGACGTTGATCGTGCTGTCCAGAGGCTTCGACCTTTCCGTCGCCGGCGTCATCTCGCTAACCAATGTCATCATGGCGGCTTATCCGCTGGACGGCCCGTTGGGGGCAGTCGAAAGCCTTGCCATCTGCCTGGCGATCGGAGGCGTGGTCGGCCTGGTAAACGGTTTCCTGGTCGCCGTGCTGCGTCTCCAGTCGATCGCCGCCACGCTGGCGACGATGATCATCTGCCAGGGCCTTTCATTGGTGATCCTCGACGCGCCGGGAGGTACGGTCGCGGATTTCATCTCCTATGATCTGACCGACGTGCTTTTCGGCGTGATCCCGATCTCGGGGCTCTTCGTCGCGGGCGTTGTCGCTCTCTGGATGATTTGCCGACGCACGGCGTTCGGCACAGGCCTTTATGTCGTGGGGGCTGATGAAACAGCTGCGCATCTGTCAGGCATCAATGTCAAACGCGTCCGAATTCTAAGCTTCGTTATCGGT
>NZ_RZRW01000818.1:0-1947 GCF_003998745.1 Mesorhizobium sp. M7A.F.Ca.US.014.04.1.1
CTGTAGGTCCATGGCCATCATCGCCTCCACGGAAGGACGGTGACAGCATTCCAACTCCCATTGGAATTCGGCGTTCCACACATAAACAAAAAGGCCCGCCACCTCTCGGCAGCGGGCAGTGTAGGTCGCTAGGATCACCCAGCGGTACCTAAAGTACACCCCGCCTCGCCAAAAGGGAAATGTTAGGCATCCCTAATGGACGATTCGGACCCTGGGGCTGACCGTGGGGTATCAAATCCGAGAATATCCTGCGGGCCAGGTGATAGCGGAATACCGAGCTGGGGCCCCGACATCCTATTGCGCCGCCGCACAGGCAACGAAAATGCCCGTGACGCTAACCGATCCGGAAACTACTTTCTTGAGGTGACCGATGAGAGCAACGGGAGGGTGTTCGCCTACCAATACGCCGATTTGCTCTACTGAGTGGCTTTGAGCAGCGGCTGCTGCTTCACCTCCGGGCCAAAACCGGCCGCTCCCATTCATAGCCGCAACGGGCTGTCCTAGGGATAGTTGGACTGGACGGTGTGTTGATTCACCCCTGCTGGATGGCTGAGGTGCAAAACCATGCAAACCACAATGCGCGGATACGCGACAGAAAGCCGTTGCATCGTCGACTTTATTCAAGCCGGAATTCAACCGCATGCTTGTCGGCCTCACGAATGAGGCCACTGTCCATGGCGGCTTCGAACGCCTTGGTGAAATACTGATCATCGGAGGCCTCGTGATCCTGCTGCGCAAGATCGATCGGCAGCGCTCCGATCACGCGGCCCGTTGTCTTCTCGATAACCGTGACGGTCCTCTGCATCATGGTTTGTTGACCGTGTCGTCGACTGCGTTGGCCGTTGCCTTGACGTCCCGGCCGACGCCTCGGACGGTGTTGGCGCAGGCCGCAAGGGCAAAGGCACAGGCAAGAATGACAATCGGTGTGATGCGTAGCAGTTTCATGGACGGGTTCTCCTATTTGTGATTATCAAGTCCGCTTTGCCGTATCGCACCTGTAACCGCCATCACCTTGTTGTGGGCGGCCGCTTCATCGGCGGTGTCAAAGGGCGTTGCGATGTCATCCAGAGCCAGTATCACAGCCAGGAACGGAAGGCCGATCAGCGGTGGTGCGTAGACAACGTACGCTGGGCGGGCATTCTTCATCGCCCATGTAGCACCATTTGTCGGTCAGGACCTAATCCACCTCGCCGACTTCCTGCACCACCGTGGCAAGCGATTCTTTCTATAGGAAACAGCCATGATTTTTCCTGCCGGGTAGCGATTGGGGTATGGTCGTGGAGAAATCTGCTGACAGCAAGTCCGCGACCTGGCCCCAAGTCATATGCGTGCGAGGATGGCCATGGATCAGAAGCAGAGGCGGCCCAGATCCGCCATGCCGAAGCCTTATAGGCCCGCCCTCGGTTTCCAACATTTCAAGCACGAAGTTGTCGAATCTGCCATCCTCAAAAATGGGCGGTTGTCGGCTTGAAGAACTCCTTGAGCATGGATTGGTTCAGGACGTGCAATCGCGACTGCAGATCGTTTCGGCTCCCGGTTAGCTTTCGCTCAGGGCTCATTCTGGACGCGAATGGCTAGACGGATTTAACGGAGCAGGCCCTCGTCGTCGAACGCGTTCCAGCCCTTCAACTTGGGCCGGGGAGCGTCATCTCTGGGGTTATTCCCGGCACCGCGAACCTTCTCGCTACCCTTTCCCGCCCGCGTCAGGGCAGCCTTGCCGGCGCCACGTCGCCTGTTCTCTGTAACTTGCTGCGCGTCCTCTTCACGCCAAAGGCTTGGCAGATCACGATCAAGGATGTCCTCGATGTGCCTGGGATCGAACACGTGGAAGGTGACGGCCTTGGATCGACCGCGCATCTTCACGGTGCGGGTGCCAATGCTTTGCAGCCGTCCGTTTTTCAGCCACTTGTGACGCTCACGCGAAGAGATCGCAAGGATGTCTTCGGC
>NZ_RZRW01000819.1:0-1944 GCF_003998745.1 Mesorhizobium sp. M7A.F.Ca.US.014.04.1.1
ACTCATCAGGTCGCGGCCGAGTTGCTCGTCGACCATCGAACATTCGTCGATGACGACCAGCTTGGCCCGCGAGATCGGGCTCTGCCGGTTGAGCGAAAAAGTCGGCGACATCGACGTCTTGCCGGTGATTTCGTCCGACACCGATTCCTCGCCTTTCGGCCGGTAGATCAGCGAATGGATGGTACGCGCATTGACCGCGCCCTTGGAGCGCAGCACCTGCGCGGCCTTGCCGGTGAAGGCGGCGAACTGCACCTGGCCGTCGACATGCTCGGCGAAATAGCGCGCCAGCGTCGTCTTGCCGGTGCCGGCATAGCCGAACAGCCGGAACAGCTGCGGCTGGCCGATCTTCAGCCAGCGGGCGACCGCTTGCAGCGCCTCGTCCTGTTGGGGAGAGAATTCCATCAGCGCGAGAGACCGGATTCGCAAGGGAAAGACAAGACAGCCGCCATCATCATCGATGCGCCGGGACGCTTAAGTGCCGCCGACGGGTCAGGCTATCAGGCACAGACAAGAACGTAAAGGGAACAATCGACCACGTCGGCTGGAAGCGAAATTCAGGCAATGGCCATGGCGGCCCGCGGGTCGCGGTCGTCGGGTGGTAGCGGAACGGGAGCGTATCCGGCATAGCTGACGCTCAACCGTGCCTGCCCGTTCGAACAGGACCGGAGTGCATCCTCCAGCTTGGACATATTTCTAAGCGGCACTGTCGCGTTGACGACGACGACCACGCCGCGGATTTCCCGACTCAGGATCTGGCCACGGCGGCTTTGCAGTTCGGCGATGACGTTGCCGACATGGGTTGCTGAAGTCATTACTTCGACCTTCATGATCGGCTCGAGCAACTGCACGCCGAGGCGTGGCGCGGCTTCGCGAAAGCAGGCGCGGCCGGCGATCTCGAAAGCCAGAGCCGAGGAATCGGTATCGTGAAAAGCGCCATCCATCAGCACCGCCTTGACGCCGATCATCGGGAAGCCCGCAAATGGACCTGAGGACAATATGCTGCGCAGCCCCTTTTCGACGCCCGCAATGTATTCGCCATGAAGCGCACCACCGACGATCCTGGACTCGAACACGGAGTCCGCGCTGTCCGCGTTCGGCTCGAACATGATCTTGACGCGGGCGAACTGACCGGTGCCGCCGGACTGCCTCTTGTGCGTGAAGTCCTGCTTGTGCGTACGGGTGATCGTCTCGCGATAGGCCACTTGTGGAGAACCAATATTCACATCGACCTGGGACTCGCGACGCAGGTGGTCAATGATGATGTCGAGGTGGAGTTCGTCCATGAAGGCGATAATGGTCTGGCCCGATTCCTCGTCTTGCATGACGCGGAAGAAAGCATCCTCGTCCGCCAGCTTCGCCAAGGCGATACGCAGCCGCTCCTGATCGGCCTTCGATTTCGGCTCGATCGCGATTTGCAGCAAAGGCCAGGGCGCGGCAGGCTTTTCCATCATGGGGATATGGTCGCTGGTGGCCCCAATATTTGCAACTGAGTGCAGGAGCGAAATCCGGACTGAGATAACGGAAGACTAAACTGATCTTTTTGGCCTGGCTGCTCGCAGCCTGCTGTCAGGGTCCAGGATCGTTCTCCAGCAGGATCGGCTTGCCGTGCGGGGTGGCATGTGCCGCGCGCTCCCAGGCCTCAGCCATCGCGTCGACATCGGCCTTGGCGGCCAGTCCCTTCGAGGCAAGCAGGCTTTCCAGCGCCGCCAGCCAATGTTCGTAATAATCATGGCCGTCCGCTGCGGCGCCCGGTCTTTTCACTTCGCTCGACAGCGCCTGCGCCCACTCGCTCCACGAAAACAGGCCCTTGTCGTGCAGCGCCACCGTCATGGCGAAGGCCTCGGCCTGCCACGGCTCGGCGAACACCGGCTCGTCGAAACCTGGCGGCAGTTCTTCACGCCGGCTCAAGATAGCTCTCCCAGGCGTCTATCGACACGCGTAGCG
>NZ_RZRW01000082.1:0-14760 GCF_003998745.1 Mesorhizobium sp. M7A.F.Ca.US.014.04.1.1
CCTCGGACGCTCCCTTGCCCGATCCCAGCCCTTCCGGCGACAATCCCTTCAAGAGCGAGCTTGCCCGCCGCATCGTGATCAGGGCGCTGATCTCTGCGCTTTCGGGAACGCCCGAGCGTCTGCCGGCCCTTCCTGCCTCCCCGTTCTCGAACATTCCTGGAGCGCGCCATGACGCTTGAACTCAGCCTCAACCAGCAACCCGCCCATGCCCGGCAAGGCTCTAGCATCGGCCAGCCGCTGACCCGCCGCGACGGCTTTCTGAAAGTCACCGGAGCCGCGCGCTATGCCGCCGACAACCATCCGCCCGGCATGCTCTACGCCGTGCTGGCGGTCAGCAGCATCGCACGCGGCCGCGTCGCCGCGCTGGATGTCGAGGCGGCCAAGGCATACAGAGGCGTGGTCGAGGTGATGACGCCCAAGAACCGGCCAGCGCTCGCTGCCGATCCGGACGCCAAGGACCATCCCTTCATGTTCCGGCTCGACCTCTTGCAGAACGACCAGGTCCGCTACCCCAATCAGAGCATCGCCGTGGTGATCGCCGAGACGCTGGAGGCGGCGACCGAGGGGGCGGCGCTGCTGTCGCCGCGCTATGAAGTGATGCCGGCGCGCGTTGGCCTCGACGGCGCCGAAAATTTCGTGCCGCGTGCTGTCGGCGTCGGCGGTCCGGCCGTGCAGCACAAGGGCGATGTCGAGGTCGGCCTTAAATCCGCAAAGACGCGGATCGAAGCCACCTACGAGACGCCGGCCCAGTACCACAACGCCATGGAGCCGCATGCGATCGTCGTCGCCTGGGAAGGCGACACACTGTCGATCGACACACCGAGCCAGGGCCTTGCCATGGCGCAGGGCCGCATCGCCGGCCTGTTCGGCATCGCGCCGGAGAACATCCACATCCGCAGCCCGTTCCTGGGTGGCGGCTTCGGTTCGAAAGGCATGATCTCCGGGCCGCAGGTGCTCGGCATCCTGGCGGCGCGTCTCGTCGGCCGTCCGGTCAAGCTGGTGCTGCGACGTGAGCAGATGTACGGGCCGGTCGGCCACCGTGCGCCGACGCGCCAGACGCTGCGCATGGGCATGGATGGCGAAGGGCGGCTGACGGCACTCGACCATCACGCCAAGACCGCGTCGAGCACGTTCGACGATTTCTTCGAACCGGCGGCGGATGCCTCGCACACGCTCTATGCCAGCCCGGCCATCGCCACCTCGCACGATGCGGTGCGGCTCGATACCGGTACGCCGCTGTTCATGCGGGCGCCCGGCGAAGCCACCGGCTCGATCGCGCTGGAGAGCGCTATCGATGAGGCAGCCTACGCCTGCGGCATGGACCCGCTGGAATTCCGGCTGCGGAACTATGCCGAGGTCGAGCCGATGACCGGCAAGCCGTTTTCCTCCAAGGCGCTGCGCGAATGCTACAGGCAAGCGGCCGAGACGTTCGGCTGGGCGAGCCGCCCGCTTCAGCCTCGGCTGATGCGCGACGCCGACGGTTTCCTGACCGGCTGGGGCATGGGCACGGCGACCTTCCCGGCGATCATGTTCCAGGCCGAAGCGCGGGCGGTGCTGAGAGCCGATGGCAGCGGCGTGATGGAGACCGGCGCTCAGGACATGGGGCAAGGCGCCTGGACCGCCTTCGCCCAGATCGCCGCCGACGGACTGGGACTGGATATCGACCAGGTCGATTTCAGGGCCGGCAGCTCCGATCTGCCCAATGCAGGCATTGCCGGCGGCTCCGGCCACACGGCGACGGCCGGCATGGCGATCCACAATGCGGGCGCCGCCGTCATCGCCAGGCTCGCCGATCTCGCCACCGGCGACGAGGGCTCGCCGCTCTACGGCGCCGGCAATGAAGGCGTGCTGGCGCGCGGCGGCCGCCTCTATCGGCGCGACGATGAAAGCCGCGGTGAAAGCTACGCCGAAATCCTCACGCGCGCGGGCCTCACCGAGATCGAGGGCCACGGCAAGGGCGCTCCCGACCCGGCGTCTCAGGAGGCCTATGCCAAGCACGCGCATGGCGCCGTGTTTGCCGAGGTGAAGGTCGATCCGGATTTTGGCCAGATCCGTGTCACAAGGCTGGTCGGTGCGTTCGCCGCCGGACGGGTCATCAATCCCAGGCTGGTGCGCAGCCAGTATTATGGCGGCATGATCTGGGGCGTCTCGTTCGCGCTGCATGAGGAAGCCATCACCGACCGGCGCTCTGGCCGGATCCAGAATGCCAACCTCGCCGAATATCATGTCCCGGTGAATGCCGACGTTCCATCGGTCGAGGCGTTGCTGGTCCACGAGGACGACCCTCACGTCAACGCGCTCGGCATCAAGGGCGTCGGCGAAATCGGCATCACCGGCACGGCCGGCGCCGTCGCCAATGCGGTCTGGCATGCGACCGGCGTGCGGCCGCGGCGCTTTCCGGTCCGCATCGAGGACCTGCTGGGGTGAGGAGTGGTCCACCTAGCGGATGGGAAGCCAATTGCTTGGCTTCCCGAACGACGAATGGTGAAGGCCCGGTCCGCCTTCGGGCGCACCAAAAAGTCCAGTGGACCTTTTTAAGGGGCTGAACGCCCGAAGGCGGGGAGCGGCAGCGAAGGGCCGCACAGCCGGCGCCAGGTCCCCGCCGGCTGCCAAAGATGAAATCAACGACTTCGCGTCAAGCAACTGGAGCCCGACGCCCATGACCAAAACAACGATCCCAGTTCATCTCGACATCAACGGCCGTGATCACGATCTGCAACTCGAGCCGCGCGTCACGCTGCTCGATGCCTTGCGCGATCGCCTCGGCCTGACCGGAACCAAGAAGGGCTGCGACCACGGCCAGTGCGGCGCCTGCACCGTGCATATCGACGGCGAGCGCGTGCTGGCCTGCCTGACGCTGGCCGCACAAGTCGAGGGCCGCACCGTCACCACCATAGAGGGGCTTGCACGGGAGGGCGAAATGCATCCCGTGCAGGCTGCCTTCCTCGAACAGGACGCCTTCCAGTGCGGCTATTGTACGCCGGGCCAGATCATGTCGGCGGTCGCCTGCATCCGCGAAGGCCATGCCGGCTCCGACGAAGAAATCCGCGAGTATATGGCCGGCAACCTCTGCCGCTGCGGCGCCTATCCGCACATCGTCGCCGCTGTCCGCCAGGCAGCATTGGAGGCCGCATCATGAGGGATTTTTCGTATGTGCGCGCCAATTCGCTCGATGCGGCACGCCAGGCGGCCGCCCTGCCCGGCGCCATGCTCTTGGCCGGCGGCACCACGCTGATCGACCTCGCCAAATGCGGCGTCGCCGAGCCCGAGACGCTGGTCGACATCACCCATCTCAAGGGGTTGGGCAGGATCGAGGTGAACGAGCGCGGCGTCACCATCGGCGCACTGGCCAGGATGAGCCATGTCGCCGACCATGCCGACATCAAGAGTAGCTTCCCCGCCATTTCCGAAGCCCTGTGGCAGGCGGCTTCCGCGCAGATCCGCAACATGGCGACCATCGGCGGCAATCTGATGCAGCGCACGCGCTGCCCTTATTTCCGCGATCCCGCGAATTTCCCAGCCTGCAACAAGCGTGAGCCCGGCTCTGGCTGTTCGGCGATCGGCGGCGTTACCCGTGGCCATGCGGTGCTTGGCATCAGCGACGCGTGCATCGCCATGTATCCGGGCGACCTCGCCGTGGCGCTGGTCGCCTTCGATGCGATCGTGCATCTGGGCGAGCGCCACATCCCGGTCGACGACTTTTTCCTGCTGCCCGGCACCACGCCGGATCGGGAACACGCGATCGAACCGGGCGAGATGATCACCGCGATCGAGATCCCCGGCTCGGCCCCTGCCCGGCGTTCGACTTATCTCAAGATCCGCGACCGGCAATCCTATGAGTTTGCCGCCGCGAGCGCGGCGGTCGGCATTGAGTTCGAACCTGACGGCCGAACGATCCGCGATTTGCGCGTCGCGCTTGGCGGCGTCGCGACCAAGCCGTGGCGTGCGCGGGCCGTGGAAAACGCGCTGAAGGGCAAGGTGCTGGAGCCGGACACTGTGCGCGCCGCCAGCCTGCTCGCCGTCGAAGGCTCTGTCGACCATGGCGCCAACCACTACAAGGTCGAACTGGCGCCGCGCGTCGTCGCCCGCGCCATCCGCAAATTGGGAGAGACGGCATGACCGTTCACAACATCAGGCATGGGGATGCGTCCGACGGCGCTTTTGCCGAAGCCGTCGGCGGCCGGCTGTCGCGCATCGACGGCCCGGCCAAGATCACCGGTGCGGCGAAATACGCCGTCGAGCAGCAGCTCGAAGGCCTCGCCTACGCCGTCCTGGTCGAGAGCACGATTGCATCGGGCAAGGTGCGCGCGATCGACACCACTGCCGCCGAGGTGGCGCCCGGCGTGCTGCAGGTGCTGACGCCGGACACCATCATCAGCCTGAGGACCGCGGCGGACTGGTTCGGCACGCCGCCGCCCGACAAGCCGTATTGCCCGCTCGCGCGCGACATCACCTTTTCGGGTCAGCATGTCGCCGCCGTGGTCGCCGAGACCTTCGAGCGGGCGGTCGCGGCGGCGGCACTGGTCAAGGTCAGCTATGAGGAAACGCCTGCCATCGTCGACCTCAGCGACGCCAAAGCCGGCGATGGCATCGCGATCGATGCCATGACCAAGGAATGGGGCGACGCGCAAGGTGCGTTCGCCTCGGCGCCGGTCCGCATCTGCGCCGCCTACAACACGCCGCGCGAGTACCAGGCGCCGATGGAGCCGCATGGCCTGATCGCCCGCTGGGAGGGCGACCACCTCACCGTGTGGGAGCCGAGCCAATGGCTGGACGGCATGGCGCGCACCTATGCCGAATGGTTCGGTGTGCCGTTCGAGAACGTGCGGCTGGTGTCGCCCTATATTGGCGGCGGCTTCGGCTCCAAGGCGCTGGCGCTCAGCCATGGCGCGGTGGCCGCCTGTGCGGCCAAAATGCTCGGCCGGCCGGTGCGGCTGGTGATGACCCGGCCGCAGACTTTTACCGGCTATGGCGGCCGCGCGGCGACGCGCCAGACGGTGACGATCGGCGCCGACGTGCAGGGAAAGATCCAGTCGATCGTGCATCGCGGCGTCAATGAAACATCCATCGACGGCATGTGGGTCGAGCCGCTCGGATCGGTCACCTCGATCATGTACACAACGCCGAATTTCTCCTCGAAGCAGAATGTCGTACGGGTCAATTCGGTGGTGCCGGGCGCCATGCGCGCGCCGGGCGAAAACCCCTCAGCCTTCGGCATCGAAAGCGCCATCGACGAGCTTGCCTACGAGGTCGGCATCGATCCGCTGGAGATCCGGCTCCGAAACTATGCCGAGCAGGATCCACATGCCAAAAAAGCCTGGTCGACCAGGCAGTTGCGCGAGGCTTTTGCTGCAGGCGCCGAACGCTTCGGCTGGTCCAGGCGCACACCCGAACCGCGCTCGATGCGCGACGGCAACCAGTTGATCGGCTGGGGCGTCGCCGCCGGCACCTATCCGGTGCGACGCGCCTATGGCGAGGCGCTCGTGCGCATCCTGGCCGATGGTTCGGTCGAGGTCGAAAGCTCCTCGATCGACATGGGCCAGGGCACCTACACCATCCTGGCGCAGACCGCCGCCGAAACGCTCGGCGTGCGAGCTGACGACGTGGTGGTGAAGCTCGGTGACTCCCGCTTTCCGCGCGCCGGCGTCACCGGCGGTTCGCGGCTGGCCGGCGTGATGACGGGTGCGGTCTACAAGGCGGCAACCTCGGCCCTCGACCAGTTGGTGGGCCTCGCCATCAGCGATCCACGCTCGCCCTTCCACGCGCTGCAGGCCAACACGCTGGTCGTCGCCAATGGCCGTATCGCTTCGCCGCGCGGCGACGGCCCCGATGTCTCCGTCGCCGAACTGCTCAAGTGCGTCGGCCGCGACCACATCGAAGCCACCGGCGACACCATGCCGGCCAATTCGACGCCAGATGAACGCTACAAGAACTACACCACCATCGCCATGTCGGTGCCGCACACCGAGGGCGACTATTCCCGCCACTCCTGGTGCGCGCATTTCATCGAAGTGCGCGTCGACGAGGATTTCGGCACGGTGCGTGTATCGCGTGTGGTGTCGGCGCTGGATTCGGGCCGGCTCTACAACCCGAAACTTGCCGAAAGCCAATGGAAGGGCGGCATCATCATGGGCATCGGCCAGGCGCTATTGGAAGAAGGCATCGTCGACCGCCGCCACGGCCGCATCGTCAATGACAACCTCGCCGACTACCTCGTGCCGACCAATGCCGACATCCCCGACATCGAGGTGATCTCGGTCGGCATCCCCGACCTGCATTCCTCGGTGCTCGGCGGCAAGGGCGTTGGCGAACTGGCCATTGTCGGCGTGGCGCCGGCGATTGCCAACGCGGTATTCCATGCGACGGGAAAGAGGATCAGGGATCTGCCGATCACGCTGGAGAAGCTGATTTAAGGGCGGTGGCCGATCTACCCCTTGAGGGTCCCCTTGTGGGGAGGCCAGGCCGCAGCTTCGGGCGGTGGTGCTCCCTCCACACTTTCACCTTCAGCACTCGCGCAACCATCAAGGGGTAAGACCATGAGCGACATCCATTTTGGCACCGGCAAAATGCCCCCTGAAAACATTACCCCCCTCAGCATCGCCGACTGGCTGTGCCTTGCCGCGGCCATAGCCGAAACCGAGGCCCGCCACGCGATCCGAAAACCGCTGACCCGGACGACGAGCCGTGACTTCCTTATGCAGGTTTTCTGCTCCGTTGCTGCTCAAAGCCCAAATCGGCAAGACCGCGCTCCACCAAGCCCTCAAAGCCGAAAAATTAGCCACATCCACCGTCAAACCGAAATGGGTTCTTCTGGTGACGCCATGGCTAACCAGTTAACCCGACGCTACCCATCGAGGGTGCTATCATATTGATCTCGGTCAACGGACGGCGGGTATGCGACGCGCGGCCACAGGAGCGGCCGCGCATGACAGGATTATCCGCTTAAGCCGCGGTTTCGGCGCCGGCCTCGCTTTGCGCGGCATAGTGCGCAAATGTCGCCTTGAAGCGGCCGTTGACGTATTCGCCCGACGTGATCGGAGGGTACTTCGCAGGATGATCCTCATCAATGCAACTGGGAAGCACCTCGATCACGGCATCATAGTTTGGACCGAAGAAGAACGGGATCGAATAGCGTTCTTTGCCGGAACGATTCACCGCGCGGTGGACGGTCGAGGCGAAAAGGTCATTGGTCCAACGCGCCATCTGATCTCCCACATTGACGACGAAGCAGCCGGGGACGGGATCGGCCGCAATCCACTCGCCAGTTGCATTCAGTACCTGCAAGGCTGAAATACCATCCTTCTGGGCCAGGATCGTGAAGCACTCATAGTCCGAATGCGCCCCAATTCCGATCTGGCGGTCATCGATCTCGCCAAACTGCGGTGGATAGTGGAGCACCCGCAAAGTTGCGAGCGGCTTGCCGACCAGCAGGTCGAAATATGTCTCCTCCAACCCAAGAGCCAGAGCAAAGGCATGGAGCAGGTGGCCACTCAGCGTCAGCATCTCGGCATGGTAGGCTTCCAGTGCCGTTCGGAATTCCGGCCTGCCCGCTGGCCACTGGTTGGGACCGTAGAGTACTTTGCCGGCCTTCACGTCCGGATCGTCGGCTGGCACATCCAGCGCAATATCATACGATTCGTGCAGGTCTCCGCGCGCGGTCGGATCCGTATTCTCTTCCAATATTGCCGCATAACCGCGATTATTCTTTGAATTGGAAACGTGATTCTCCATCTTCACGTCGTCGGATTCGGCGAAATACACCTCCGCCACCCCAAACGCGGCATCGATGACCTCCTTCGGAACGTGATGGTTCTTGATATAGAGGAAGCCGACTTCCGTGCAGGCCTTGCGCAGTTCCTGGGCGAGCTTTCGCTTGGCCGCCTCGTTGCCTGCGAACATGGGCTCGAGATCGATGATCGGGATCTTGTCGAAGCTGACACGCTGCGGGTCGAGCCCTCCCCCTTTCATTGCACGCGCGCCATTACCGGTTTCAAGGACCTTCATTTTTCTGTTCCCTTTTCTTGCTGGCTTGCATCGAAGATTGTTTCGACGTAGTAGCGCGGCCCCGTGAAAACGAAGCCGGGCGAGAAGTAGCGGCCGCAGACATCCATGAACGCGGTCATCTTACGCGATGGGGCGTGCGGGCGCGATATGCGGATGCTGACCCGCTTTTCCGCGGACTCCCATGTGTCGAGCAACGGAATGAGGTGGCCGCGTTCACACTCGATCGTGGTGAAGAAGTGCGGTAGATAGGCAATGCCCTCGCCCGCAACGGCGAAGTACTTGATAGTCCAGTATTCGTTGGCGATCAGGTTGCTGCGCGGCAAGATACTTTCCTGCGCGGTACCTTTCTGTAGCCGCCAGTGCTGCAGGCCCGCCGAGGTGCGATAGACAATGCCCTGGTGTTCCGCCAAATCGGCGGGTTTTCGTGGCATCCCGGCACGCTCGACATAACTCTTGCTGGCAAAGAGTGCGAATTTTGCGGTGGAGAGCGTTTCGCCGACTTCGATACCTTCGTCCCATGAAATCACGGCGTCGAGCATATCGAGGCTCTCTGGCGCGTAGAGAACGTGCGGCGAAAAGAAGGTGAGTTCGATTTCCACCTTGGGGTAGAGCTTTCTGAACGCCATGAGCATCTGCGTGTAGTAGGCCGTGCCGAACTCCCCCGTGGCGCCGATCCGCAAGGTTCCGGTCACGTCGTCGCTCAGTTCCGTCACGGCGGCCCGCGCCGTATCGCAGCTTTGCAGGATCTGCCGCGCGTGCCCGAGCAGGGTTTGCCCTGCTTCCGTGAGCAACAGGACACGGCCGGAGCGCTCGAACAGAGCGACCTTCAGATCGTCTTCAAGCTGCTTGAGCCGGAGACTGAGCGTGGATTTGGGCAGGCCGTACAACTTCGCCGCGGCCGACAATGACCGCAGTTCCGCGATTTTTACAAATGATGCCAGAGCATCGGTGTTCATTTGATCGTTCACATTTCTGCACAAAGTGCCCAAAAAATGAGCATGATTATTTTTGTTGCATGAACGAACGTAATCGGCTGTTATGCACTGCACAAGAGCCAATTCGCTTTTGCCAAATCAAAAAAGACGCTCCGGCGGCAATCGTCACCGTGCAGGGAAGCTGCATGGGCGCGGCGTGCTTCCGGCTGAGAAAATCAAAGAAAAACAAGGGGAACCACGAAATGAAAGAGCGCAACACGAAGCCGTCCGACTCAGTTCGCCTGTTCGCGGCGGCGGCCACGGTTTTCGTATTCTGTGCTACGTCCGGCGCTTATGCCTTTACTCTGGAAGGGGCGCCCAAGGTCGCGTTCATCTACGCAAGTTCAGCGCAAGACGGCGGATGGAACGAAGCCCTCGAGGCCGGCCGCAAGGCCTTGGAGGAACAGCTACAGGTGCCCGTCTCGGTGACGGAGAACATACCGGAAGAGGCCACTAAGCTGCGCGCGGCGATCGATCTCTACGTCAAGCGCGGCTTCAACATCATAATCGGCACCACCTATGGCTACAGCGCCCCAATGGCCGAAGCGGCCAAAGCCTATCCGAATGTGGCGTTTCTCAGTGCTTCGGGCACGGAGAATGGGGCCAACATGGAAAGCTTCTATGCCCGCACTTACCAGGGTTGGTACCTTGCAGGCATCGCGGCAGGACAGGCGACGAAGACGAAGAAGATCGGCATCCTCGCCGGCTTTCCGGTCGGCGTGGTGAACTGGGATATCAACAGTTTTGCACTCGGGGCCCGTTCGGTCGATCCTACGATCGAAACGGTCGCGGTCTTCGCCAACTCCTGGTGGGACCCGGTGAAGGAAGGGCAGATCGCCCAGGCCATTCTCGACCAGAAGGCCGACGTGCTCGCCACGAATCTGAGCGCGACCTCGGCGCTCGACGCCGCCGAAAAGGCAGGCGTTCCTTCGATAGGCTTTCAGCTCGACATGTCGCATGCCGCGCCGCGGACGATCCAGACCTCCGTCATCTTCCGCTGGGAGAAATATCTTGTGCCGACGATCAAGGAGATCATCGACGGCAACTGGAAACCCGAGGAATACGGCGCTTTCGAAGGCCTTGAAACCGGCGTGGTCGATCTTGCTCCTTTTGGCCCCTCGGTTTCCGAGGAGACCAAGGCAAAGGTTGAAGCAGCAAAGCAGGAGATCATCGCCGGCAAGCTTGATCCATTCCAGGGCCCTCTGAAAAAGCAAGACGGCACCATCGTTGTCGATGTCGGCGGGAAGGTCGACGATGCGGCGCTCTGGTCGATGGACTATTTCGTCGACGGTGTCATCGGCACCATGCCGGCGAAGTAATGACGACGGCGCTTCAGCAAGCGGGCGACATGCGACGACCGCTGGGCACGCCGGCGGCTCTGTTGATGCGCGGCATAGGCAAGTCGTTTGACGGCAAAGCCGCGCTCCGCGATGCGTCCTTCTGTCTCGAATGGGGGGAGGTGCATGCCATTGTCGGTGAGAACGGTGCAGGCAAGTCCACTTTGATGAACGTGGCGGCCGGCGTCTATGTAGCAGACGGGGGCGACCAATCGATCGACGGCGAAGCGATCAGTTTGCGCAGCCCGCTGGAAGCCGCCGCCGCCGGTCTCGGCATGGTCCATCAGCATTTCCGGCTGGTCGAGAGTTTTACGGTTGCCGAAAATGTTCTCCTCGGCTTCGGCCGCAAGGCTGCTGTGAAAACGCTGACCGATGCGGCGGCGATCGTTTCCGCCAAGTCGAGCGAGATCGGCCTGCCCGTCGATCCGCACAAGCTGGTAGCGAATCTTTCGATCGCCGAACGCCAGCGCGCCGAGATCATCAAGGTCATGCTTCTGGGCGCCCGAATTCTGGTCATGGACGAACCGACGGCGGTGCTGACCGACGAGGAAGCGCGCACGCTCCTCTCTTTTGCCCAACGATTGTCGAGGCAAGGTCACGCCGTGGTTCTGATCACGCACAAGTTCCGGGAGGTTGCCGCTTTCTGCGACCGGGTAACGGTCATGCGGCACGGCGAGACCGTACTTGAGGGTGCGCGGGTTGCGAACGTCACCGAAGCGGAGGTGGCGCGGTTGATGGTCGGCGATGCCTTGACGGTTGCGGGCAGGCCGTTATCTCGGCCGGGTGATGTGTGTCTGAGCGTGGAAAGGCTTTCCGCACGGGCGACCGCTCACGGGCAAAGCCTGAACGATCTCGGGTTCGAGCTGCATGTAGGCGAAATCCTTGGCATCGCCGGCGTCGGCGGGAACGGGCAGGAGGAACTCGTTGCCTGCCTTCTCGGACTCGACCGTGCCGGCGCCGGCGCGATCGTACTGGATGGCCAGGACATATCCACCGCCAAGCCAGACCAGCGCCGCGAGGCCGGCTTGCGCGTCATCCCCTCCGACCGCTTTGACAGCGGGTTGATCCGGGAGCTTTCCATTGCCGACAATCTCGCGCTCACGACCGTCGCCAGCGGTAGCTTCGGCGGCCCGTTTCTCCTGAGCCGGCGGGCGATGCGCGAGAAGGCCGCCGAGGCCATCGATGCGTTCGATATCCGCGGCGCGACGCCGGAACGGCCGGCCTCTTTGCTCTCGGGAGGAAACGCGCAGAAAGTGTTGCTCGCGCGGGAGCTCGATCACGGCCTGAAGGTTCTCATAGCGCATTCCCCTTCTCGCGGGCTGGACATGAAAGCGGCCGAGTTCGTCCGATCGGCGATCCGCAGAGCTGTGGAAGCCGGCGCGGCTTGCCTTCTGATCAGCGAGGATCTCCAGGAGGTCATGTCCCTGTCCCATCGGGTGGCCGTCATGAACAGAGGAAGGATCGCCGGCTGCCGTCAGACCGGCGACGTCACGCCTGAATGGATAGGAGGCCTTTTAGCAGGCCATGCTTGACACAGCTTTCCTTGTTCGCAGGCAAAATCCCGGCTTCTTGTTGACCAGTCTCAGTTATGTTGGCGGACTGTTGGTCGGGCTGACGGTTTCGGCGGTGCTGCTCGTGCATGCGGGCGTGCCGGCAAGCGCTCTTGTGGATGAGTTCCTGATTGCAACTTTTCTGACCTCGGACGGCCTCTCCCAGACGGCGACGGCCGCTTTACCGTTGGTGCTAGTCGGCCTCGCCTCCGGCGTTGCCATGCGTGTGCGGTTTTGGAACATCGGCGTGGAGGGCCAGCTATGGCTCGGCGCGATCGCGTCAACCTGGGTGGCGCTGAACGGCAGCGGGCCTGAAGTGCTGAGGTTGCCGACGATGTTCGTTCTGGCGGCGCTTGCGGGAGCCGCCTGGATTGCGATTCCGCTTTTTCTGAAACTCAAGTGGGGCGTTAACGAGGTTATTTCGACCCTGCTGCTGGGAAGCGTCGCGTTTCTGCTCGTGCAGCATCTTCTGTTCGGGGTCTGGAGAGACCCTTCCAACAGCTTTCCCGTGACCGCCACCTTTCCCGAGGCGAGCTGGTTTCTCGTTCTGGGATGGGGGCAGTTGCATGCCGGAATCTTCCTGGTCGCCGTTATCGCATTGTCCATCTGGTTCGTCATGGAACACAGCCGGGTCGGCTTCTACGCGGATGCTGTAGGTTTCAACGCCAAGGCCGCGCTCGCCACGGGCCTGCCGGTGCTCAGCATAGCCGTGGGGCTCGTGCTGCTCTCCGGCGCTCTCTCAGGCGTTGCCGGCATGATGATCGTGGCGGGGACGGAGCACCGCCTCAACCAGTCCGTCGGCAACGGCTATCTCTTCAGCGCGATCGTGATCGCCTACCTGGCCCGCGCGAAGCCATTGTGGGTGGTCGTGATCTCTTTCGCGCTCGGCGCGGTGTTCACCGCCGGGAATGTCCTGAAGGTTTTCTATTCGATCTCCGAAGCGATGATCGTGCTGATGCAAGGCGCGGTACTGATGTCGATTTTGATGGCGCAGTTCTTCAGCTCCTATTCGCTCAAACGGCCCAAGAACTAGGAAGGGACAGTTGCATGGATTTTCTGATCGGCTGGATTGCCATCATTCCGAGCTATGCGGCACCGTTGCTGCTGGCGAGCCTCGGCCTCATTATCTGCGAAAGAGCCGGCGTTCTCAATCTTGGAGCGGAAGGGCTCATGGCGATCAGTGCCATGACCGGCGCGATGACGGTGCTTTCCGGAGCCGATCCTTGGGTTGGTCTTGCCGCCGGCTCAGCGGCCGCGATGGCTCTCGCTCTGCTGTTTGGAATATCGACAGTCGCCTTGCGCGCCAATCATACGCTCGCCGGCCTAGCCGTCGTCGCAATCGGACTGGGCATCACCGGGGTCGTGGGGCGACCCTACGTGCAGAAGACCTTTTCTGGCATTTCCACACTTGGCGACCTCTTCGGGATAGACCGCGGTTCGGCATTCGGCCGCATTTTCGCGGTGCAGGACCCGGTTACGCTGGCGCTGCCGATCCTGGTCGGCGCGCTCTGGTGGTGGCTTTCCAAAAGCCGACATGGCCTCAGGTTGAGGTCCGTCGGGGAAAACCCGGCCGCCGCGGATGTCGCGGGTATCGACGTGCAACTGGTTCAGTTCGGGGCTGTCCTGGCGTCCGGGCTGTTTTGTGGTCTCGCCGGAGCCTATCTCTCAGTCGCCACAAGTCATGTCTGGGTGGAGGGAATGGTCGCGTCGCGCGGCTGGATTGCCGTTGCGCTCGTCATCTTTTCGCGCTGGAACGCGGCTCGAGCTCTCTGGGGTGCGCTTCTTTTCGGAAGCGCGGATGCGCTTGTGCCTAGACTACAAGCCATAGGCGCCGACGTTCCTGTCTATCTCATGATGACTTTGCCGTACTTGCTGACGCTTGTCGTGCTGGTGGCAGGCTCATTGGGCGGCCGGCGCTCCGGCGAGCCGGCCTTCCTCGGCAGGGTCTATCTACGACAAGACAAACAATAAGGAACTTGCCCGGTTCATGAGCCCCGCGGCCCGCATCCTTCTGGACTTCGCGGATTTCATGGACAAGCATCAAGGATCGCCGATGTCTGTGCCGTCCCCCCCTCGCCCGGCGCTGACCCTGCGGCTCCGCTCGACGCCTATTCGCGTGCCACTAACCGTGAGATCAAGAACAAAGCGCCACGGAGACGACAGAGGGGTCGCCGCGCGTAAAGCGCCAACGTCATCCGCAACAGCAGGCCGAGCCCAGCCGGACCGCCCCCTCTGGCCTGCCGGACCCGGCCCTTCGCTTCCGTTCCAGGCGTTCGTCGTTCGGAAAGCCAAGCGATTGGCTTTCCGTCCGCTGCGCGGACCACTCCTCACCCCCCCTCAAGGGGGAGATCAGCAGCTTCAGCGGATCAGAACTTGTAGCTGAGCCCGACCCGGATATCCTGTGTCTGGAGGTCGACATGGGTTTCCGTGGGCAGGCCGGCGGCCACCGAGAGGTCCTGGCTGCCGAAGTCCGAGTAGCGATACTCAGCTCGAGCGATCCACCTGTCGGTGAAGGCGTGCTCGATGCCGGCGCCAACCGTCCAGCCGACATGGCTGTCGCTGTGGAGCGTTACTTCGGCGGCAGGGCCACCGGCGCTGACCGCAATAAGCTCATACTTGGCCGCAGCGACGCCTGCAGTGATGTAGGGCAAGGTCCGATCGAAAGCATAGCCGGCCCGCAGCCGCGCCGACCCGGACCATTTGAGTTCGCTCTTGAGCAACGTGGTGACGCCGCCGCCGCCGGCGTCGAGGGCCGTCAGCCCATCTATGTTGCCATACGCAATGTCGGCCTCGGCGCCGATCACGAAGCTGTTCTCCATCTGGTAATTCGCGCCGATATGGACGCCGCCGATAAATCCGTTCGGATCGACGCCAACGTTGAGATCGGTGGCCCCG